>CAUJJQ010000281.1 GCA_963205285.1 Pseudomonadota bacterium
TCTTGCAGGCACAGCACATCGGGCATCGCACTGTCGAGGAATTGGCCGACAATGTCGGCGCGGGCACGCACCGAATTAATGTTCCATGTGGCGATGCGGATATGGTCGGCGGGCTTGGCAGAAATCATGGTTCTGCTCTTACCAGCGCTGGATTATCTGACAAGCACGGTGCAGCGCGATGTGCCCGTGATACAAAAGACCCCTGCTCCAGGGGCGGTGGAGCAAGGGTCCAAAACGAGCGTTCGTCACGCCATTTTTTTGTAGAGGTAATGCGCCCAGTGCCGATCAACAGGGGGGAACACCGGCGGGGCTGTGCATCGTCCTCCCCCACACAGTTAGACCAGTTTTCTGTCGCTTGGATGAACAAGACATTTTTTAACGGGGCCAGTGCGACGAACCGTTAGGTTGTGCGCGTTGAACGGTGCAAATGTCGCAGCATTGTCGCGTTTTCGGGAGTTTTGACCCTCCAGCCCCGCTCAGCGACGTTCAACGACGGGGGGTGGTGGGCCGTGGGTCGCGCCAGCGAAAGGCCGACTCGGCCACCGTCACGCCATATTGAACGTTGGTGAGGCGGATGGTGGTGCGCTGCCTTTGCGCATCCAACGCCACCCAGCCATATAGTTTCAACCCAGCGGGCGATGCACCATCGCGTTCAAAGATCATCGTAATCATGCCATATTCGGGGCGCGCAGGGTCGCGCACTTCGACGCTGATGACATCATTGCTGCTGCCCGGAATCAACCGGCCATAACGCACGAGGTTGGCCGCCGGGTCGATAAGGACGGCGAGCGGCGAATTACGGATCGGCCAGCGCTGCACCTGCCGTACTTCATAATCGATCATGTTGAGCGAACGGCCATCGGCAACAATCAACAGCGGATTGCCCGGTTCATATTGAAAACGTATCCGCCCCGGTTGCAGCAAGGTCAGCCGCCCGCGCTGGACGTTGCCCGCCCGGTCGGTCTGACTGAAATCGGCGGTCATGCTGTGCATCCCCTCCAGATGTCGTTGGACGAGCAGCAAATCACCGCTGAGCGACGCATTGGCAGGCGCGTTCGCGGGCGCACTGCGCCGCGTTTGCGCCGTTGCAGGCGTCAGCATCGGGCCGGCAACCATCGCCATGGCGGCAATGGCACTCAGCGGCGTGGCAAAGATTCGGGAAAGCGACATATTATATCCTGCATGCAGTAATAATCGGGGGCGAATGTTCAAAATGGCCGCCATTGCTTGAACCGGCGCTTAATTCACGCCGCTCAGAGCAATTCGGTCCAGTGTCGGCCATCCCCCGTCCGTCCATTGCGGTCGACCAGCACTTCGCGCCGTCCCAGATGGTTGGGCGGGGTGATAATCCCCAATTCGTCCATCTTGTCGATATGGCGCGCGGCGCTGTTATAGCCGATGCGCAGTGCCCGCTGGATGGAGGAGGTGGAGATGCGCTGCGCATCAATCGCCACCTGCACCGCTTGTTTGAATTGGCGCATTTCGGGGCTGTCGGCGGCCATATCATCGCCAAAGGCATAGCCGTCATCGACAGCATCTTCGGTCACCGCCTCGACGTAGGCGGGTTGCCCCTGTGCACGCCAATGGTCGGCAACCGCGCGCACCTCATCATCCGACACGAACGGCCCGTGGATGCGCAGCAAGGGGCTGGAGCCCATCATATAGAGCATGTCGCCGCGCCCCAATAATTGTTCAGCACCCTGCTCGGTCAGGATGGTGCGCGAATCAATCTTGCTGGTGACGTGGAAACTGATTCGGGTCGGCAGGTTGGATTTAATGACGCCGGTGATAACATCGACCGATGGGCGCTGGGTCGCCAATATCAGGTGGATGCCCGCCGCTCGCGCCTTTTGCGACAGGCGCTGGATCAGCACTTCGACTTCCTTACCCGCGCTCAACATCAAATCGGCAAGTTCATCGACAATGATAACGATGTGCGGCATCGGTTCGGTGTCGAGCAATTCTTCCTCAAAGATCGGGCGGCCGCTGTCGGGGTCATAATCGGTATGCACCTGCCGGCGCAGCGATTTGCCCGACGCGCGCGCGGCGCGCACCTTGTCATTATATCCGGTGATGTTGCGGACATGGATGGCGTTCATCCGCATATAACGATCATCCATCTGCGCCACCGCCCATTTGAGCGCGCGCACCGCCTTGGCCGGTTCGGTAACCACCGGCGACAACAGGTGCGGGATGCCGTCATAGACCGACAGTTCGAGCAATTTGGGGTCGATGAGGATGAAGCGGCACTCATCGGGTGTCAGGCGATATAGCAACGACAATATCATCGCGTTGAGTCCGACCGATTTACCCGAGCCCGTCGTTCCGGCGATGAGCAGATGCGGCATGGGCGCAAGGTCGGTAATCACCGGATCGCCAGAGATATTCTTGCCCAAAATCAGCGGCAATTGCCCCTGTTGCGCCTGGAAAGCATCGCTCGCCAATAATTGGTGGAGCACCACAGGTTCACGCTGCTGGTTGGGCAGTTCGATCCCGATGACGGTGCGCCCCGGTATCGCCGAAACGCGCGCCGACATCGCCGACATATTGCGTGCAATGTCATGCGCCAGATTGATCACCCGGCTCGCCTTTGTGCCGGGCGCTGGTTCCAGTTCATACATGGTGACGACCGGCCCCTGCCGCACCGCGACAATCTTGCCCTGCACCGAAAAATCCTTGAGCACCGTTTCTAGGAGCCGTGCATTGCGTTCCAGCGCCACCTTATCCACCGGCACGACATTTTTATCGCTGGCGGGACTTAGCAGGCTGAGCGGCGGCAGGCTGGCATGGGCGAACATATCCCCCTGTTCGATGCGCGCAGACGCACGCGATGTGCTGGGCTGCGGCCCTGCATCGGCGATGATCGGCGCATCCTTGCTGTCCACCGGCTGAACCGGGCGACGCGGCAAAATCCGTTCGCGCAAGCCCGGCGTCGGCGCGGGAGCAGGCGTCGGGGCATCTGCATCGGCAATGAAGGGTGCATCGGTTGTGCTACTGCCCAGCATCGGCAGAGCGAGACGCCATGGCGCGAGGTTGAGGCTGCGCCACCACAGGAAAATCCCGCCAGCGCCGGTCAAAAAGGCTGTTCCACCGCGCAGCGCAAAGGCCGCATCCGCACCCATGCCCGCAACCAGCCGGTCCATCAGCAATTCGACGCCATAACCGATGATGCCGCCGCGCCCTGCGGTCAGGTCGCCGGCAGGCAGATTCTCCCAGATAGCGAGCGCGATGGCGAGCAGCGCAATGCCAAAAATGCCAACCCACCAGCGCCGCACCAGCGCCGTCTTGGGCAGGAAAAACCGCCGCCATCCGGCAAGCCAGAGCATCGGCACAAATAGCCACGAAGCCCAGCCGGTGACCACCAACGCTATGCTCGCCACCGTCGCACCGGGTCGGCCGAGCCAATTGGCAGGGTCACCATCCGCTGCGGTTGTCAAACTGGCATCGGCGGCTGAAAAGCTGAGCAGCGCGAGGAGGAGGAGGAGCGCCGCCAGACATAGCGCGCCGCCCCAGAGCAATTGCCCTGTCCGGCTCATCGATGATTGCCACAGGCCATCAAACGCCGACTGCCCTTGCGGTGCAGCAGAGCCAGCGGCGCGGCGCGGCGCAACATTGTGGCGGCTGGCCATGATTCCCTCTCCATGCCCGTCCGCAGCGGCGCAAAATCGCCGCCTCAGGGCCAAAAACATTGTCCGCACCCTTATGCGCCGAGCCGCGACTCGTGGTCAAGGGCGGCTTTGGCCCAAACCAATTAACCTGCCCCCCTTCCATCCCCCTGTTTGCGCGGCTAAAGCCATGGCCATGGCACGCATGGGCATCATCGGCAGCGCAGGGCGCATGGGCAAGGCGCTGACAAACGCGATTTTGGCGGGCGGGCACAGCCATGCTGGCGGGGTGGACCGCGCCGATGATGTGAACAGCATCGCGGCGATCAGCGATTGCCTGATTGATTTTTCCGCCCCCAACGCGCTGGAGGCGAACCTCGATGCGGCGGTGATGCATAATTGCCCGATTGTCATCGGCACCACGGGACTTGATGAACGCCACCACATGCTAATCGATCTGGCGGCGAGCCGCATCGCGGTGCTGCAAACCGGCAATACATCGCTCGGCATCACTTTGCTCGCCCATCTGGTGCGACAGGCCGCAGCTCGGTTGGGCGATGATTGGGACATTGAAATCGCCGAAACCCACCACCGGATGAAGGTCGATGCACCATCGGGCACCGCCCTCCTGCTCGGCGAAGCGGCAGCATCAGCGCGCGGTATCGACCTTGCTGACCACGCCGTACGTTCGCGTGATGGACAGGTCGATGCGCGCGCGGCGGGCAGCATCGGCTTTGCCGCATTGCGCGGTGGTAGCGTCGCGGGCGACCATGATGTCCATTTTCTGGGGGATGGCGAACGGATCACCCTGTCCCATATGGCGGAGGATCGGGCGATTTTCGCGCGCGGTGCGGTTCGTGCGGCGGCGTGGCTTTGCCAGCAATTGCCGGGACGCTATGCCATGGACGATGTGCTGGGAACAGGTTAAGCCGCATAATTCCCAACAGCGTGAGCATGGATAGCATGGCATTCAACCCCGCACAGGCCACCGCCCAATATATCGATGCGCTTGGCCCCGCCGCATTGGCAAAGGCCGCAGCCTATACCCATGGCAGTCATTGGATCATGTTGTGGGGACTGGTTGTTGCAGCGCTCGTCACACTGATTGTCGTGCGCACGCGGATATTGGAACGCGTTTCGGCGCGGCTTTCCAATCGCGGGTGGGCGCTGCGCACATGGTGCATCGCCACGCTGTTTTTTTTCCTATCGGCACTGCTCAACCTGCCATGGGACATATATTCCGGCTGGGCGCGCGAAACATCCTACGGCCGGTCAAGCCAGCCATTGGCCGACTATCTGGTGCAAGGTGCAATTGCCGCCGCCATATTTGCGGTGCTCGGCGGACTGTTCTTTTTGGGCATTTACGCGCTTATACGGCGCGCCGGACGGCGGTGGTGGATATGGTCGGGCGCGCTTGCTGCCTTTGCAATCAGCGCGCTGATGCTGGCCGCGCCCATCGTCATCGAACCATTATTCAACAGCTATCAGCCCGTGCCCAACGGCCCGGTGCGCGATGCGTTGATTGTCATGGCCGACGAAGCCGATATCCCGCACGATCGGATTTTCATGTTTGACGGTTCGCGCCAGTCGAACAATTTCACCGCCAATGTATCGGGCGTGTTGGGGTCGGCGCGGATCGCGATTTCTGATGTCGCTATGGGTCAAGCCTCGCTCGACGAAGTGCGCGCGGTCACCGGGCATGAAATCGGCCACTATGTATTGGGCCACATATGGCGCGGTATCGGTGTATTTGCCTTGCTGGCAATCGTCTTTTTCTTTCTTGCTGATCGACTTTACCCCCGTGCGGCACGGATATTTGGCAGCGACACCGCCATCGGCGACCCTGTGGGTTTGCCAATTTTGTTATTTCTCGTGTCCGTGTTGGGCACGGGCGCCTTGCCCGTGATCAACACATTGACGCGCATTTCCGAAAGTGAAGCCGACGCCTATTCGCTGCATACGGTCAATTTGCCCGACGCGCTGTCAACCGCATTGGTCAAGACCGCCGAATATCGTTATCCCCGCCCCGGCGCGGTGGAGGAATTTCTATTCTATGATCATCCATCGGTCGAACGGCGGGTGCGCACGGCCATGGAATGGAAAGCGGCGCACCCCGCGCCACAGGCCGCCGACCCCGCCCCCACCCCATGAACCGCGCGACGATATTCGAATTTTTCCGTTTATTGGCTGAGTTAAACCCCGCGCCGGAAACCGAACTGGCCTTTGGCAACAACTATCAATTGCTGGTCGCGGTCGTCCTGTCCGCGCAGGCAACCGATGTTGGCGTCAACAAGGCAACGCGCGCGCTGTTTGCCGAAGTAGAAACCCCCGCGCAAATGGTCGCGCTGGGCGAAGATGGACTGAAAACGCACATCAAAACCATCGGCCTTTTCAATGCCAAGGCGAAAAATGTCATCGCCCTGTCTGAGATTTTGGTGCGTGACCATCGCGGCGAAGTGCCCGCCGACCGCGATTTACTCGAAACCCTGCCCGGCGTCGGGCGCAAGACCGCAAACGTGGTGATGAATTGCGCATTCGGCGCGGAAACCTTTGCGGTGGACACCCATGTATTTCGCGTCGCCAACCGCAGCGGCATTGCCATCGGCAAGAATGTGCAGGCGGTGGAAAAAGGGCTGGAAGCGCGGGTCCCCGCGCCATTTCGCGCCCATGCGCACCATTGGCTGATCCTGCTCGGCCGTTATACGTGCAAGGCGCGCAAACCCGAATGTTGGCGCTGTCCGGTTGCCGAACCATGCGCCTTCAAGGCGAAAAGCTCCGCCCCTCAGCGCAGCCGCTAAATATCCTCCACCAGACGGCGATAAAGGTCTGGCCGGCGATCCCGGAAAAAACCCATCCCTGCGCGGTTGCGCGCCGCGCGCGCCAAATCCAGCGTTGCGATTATGAAACCCGTTTGCGCATCATCCATATCGGCCACCACTTCGCCCCATTCATCGGTGATGAAACTGGTGCCGTAAAATGCCTGACCATCCTCCGTCCCGATACGGTTGGCCGCAGCGACGGGCATGATATTCGCGACCGCATGGCCGACCATCACCCGCCGCCACGGCAGCCGTGTGTCGAGGCCGGGGTCATGCGGTTCCGCCCCGATAGCGGTGGGATAGAGCAAAAGCTGTGCCCCCATCAGCGCCATCGCGCGCGCACATTCGGGATACCATTGGTCCCAGCAAATGCCGACGCCGACCTTTATTCCCCCGACATCCCAGACGCGAAAGCCGCTGTTGCCGGGGCGGAAATAAAATTTTTCCTGATAACCAGGGCCGTCGGGAATATGGCTCTTGCGATAGGTGCCGATGATGCTGCCATCTGCCCCAACCATGACGATGCTGTTGTAATAATGCTGGCCGTCGCGTTCAAAAATGCTGGTGGGGATGGTGACGCGCAGTTCGGCGGCGAGCGCGCGCATCGCGGCCACCGTTGGGTGGCTATCGACCGGGTGGGCGCGGGCGAAAACCGCTTCGTCCTGACTTTTGCAGAAATAAGGGCCGTCGAATAATTCGGGCGGCAGGATCAATGTTGCGCCCGCAGCAGCAGCAGCGCGGACTTCCCGGGACACAGCGGCGATATTGGCATCGGCATTGCCGCCCAGGGCGAGTTGCAGCGCGGCGACGGTCAGGCTCGTTTCCATGCTCGCGCTTTAGCGATGCGCGCGCGCGCTGTCACCCGTGGGACGCATCGCGCAGCAACGGCAGCGCTAAAAGCCTTTGCCATGCACGCCGCCACGCCCTATGGGGTGCGCGCCCGCACCCGTAGCTCAGCTGGATAGAGCGCTGCCCTCCGAAGGCAGAGGTCAACAGCTGAGAGAACGAAATGAAGGAATTTTTTTGTAGTGAATTGAGCGGTTTATGTAGGATGG
>CAUJJQ010000282.1 GCA_963205285.1 Pseudomonadota bacterium
TACCAGCGCCGCAGAAATACGTCGATCGTTGATGCCTTTGATGCAAGGGGAAACAATCGGATTTCGAAGCGGGATAATGGCCAGGCGATTTGCCTATTATCATTTCAAATTATATGGTGAAAGCGCGAGCTATGACATTGAAGTACGTCATAATGGGCGACGGCAGCTATTACGTGTAGCGGGTTCGCAATCGGTCCCTGCAACGATGGCCGACGAGCTGGATTTCGATCGCGCCTTCCGTTTCGAACTGCTGCCCTGCCAGTCGGCATTATTGACCGTCAACAGCTTCGTGTGGGATGATAAATCAAAATTTCTTGAATTTACACGCAACGCATTTGCACAAATTCAATCCGCTGGCGTCACGTCGCTGGTTATTGATGTGCGCGCGAATGAAGGCGGCAATGACGATTTGTGGCAAGAGGGGATTATGCCCTATATTGCTACCTCTCGTTATCAATGGGCCTCAGCGTTCAAAAAGCGGGTGTTAAATCCCGACCAATCGAGGGGCGAACGTGCTTTTGATGTCGTGGCGGGCCCGCTCGAAAGTTGGCGTGAACCCGATCTTGCTAACCCATTACGCTTTCACGGAACGACGCATGTGTTGATTGGTCAGGCAAGCTATTCCTCCACGATATTATTTACAAACGTGGTGCGCGACTTTGGCTTTGGTAGGATCGCAGGGACTGGTGGTTTTGCGCGTGCTGATCAGACCGGAGGTACTCAGGTAACGACATTGCCCAACACCGGTCTGGTCATCGTATGGCCCCGCTTTATACTTACCCGCCCATCTGGCGCCCATGCGCCTGAAATGGTCGAACCGGATGTTGCTATCGACGAAACGCGCTTTCGTCCGCGAGCGGCGGTCGCCGAGCTATTGCAATGTCCAGCCGTCAATGCGGCGACATCGCATAGTCCCGCGGGGATATAGTCGTTCGGGCTGCAACCACGCAGCCCACGCCGGCGCCCCTCCTCTGAAAGGGAGAGGCATCCCCGCGAAGACGGGGGGGCAGTGGGAGTGACCCAGGGCACCCGCATGGGCCTGAGCCAAGTTTATTGCTTATGTGGCGGGGCGCTGCCAGACCGAGAAACTGCTGAGCGTGCAGCTTGCCCCGCGACTGTCCGGCACCTCTATTGTGTCACCGGCGCAAAGCTGGCTGCCGCTGGTGCGGGTGGGGACGGGCAGATAGGGGCTGCGCGCCATGCCGGGACAGCCCTCGGCCAGTTGCTGATCGTAAATCAGGCTGCGCGACACGCGAAATAAAATGCGATTGTCGCTGATGACATGCACCTCGCTGATCCGGCGGCGGTTGATGCACATCTCCTCCCCCGTGCGCACCAGCGACCCAAGCTGCCGGTCGAGTACCGCCTGCCGGTCGGCGGACAGCGGTGTGTCGTCACCCGTTGCGCCTGCCGGCAGGGTGAGCAGGCACAGGCCCGCCAGCGCTGATTTCCATGCCCAATGGTGTGTCAGAATATGCGACACGCGCGTGATTACTGGCTGGCGCGCGCGGTGCGATATGGCGTGAATTCGCCCAGCACACAGCTTGGCCCGCCGATGCCGGTCGAACGATCGACCAGATTGACGATGTCGCCGCGACACGGGCCGGACCCGTGCACATTGCTGACCATGATGTCATTGTCGCGGGCGAGGCCGGGGCAACTCTGACGCAGCTCATTCTTGTACACGAGGTTGCCCGACACACGATAGAGCAGGATGTTGTCGCTGACGCGGATGGTGTCGGCAGCCTGCGCGCTGTTGAGGCAGGCGACCGGTTCACCCGCCACCTTGCCGCCCAAATGCGTGTCGAGCAGCGCCAATTGGCGCGGGGTCAGCGCATCGGCATTGGCGCTGGTGCCGCCTGCCGCGCAGCCGGTGAGCAGCATCGGCGCGGCGAGCGCTGAAAGGGTAAGGAGCAGTTTGTTTGCCATGGCTGTTCTCCGCTAGTTGCGATCCCGAAGGGGTTGGCCCGCGTTTATCTGCGAGTCCTTTGATGACGCCAGCTTAACATATTTGGCAAAACCGGACATGAACGTTTTTGCCGATCCGAAACTATCGTTTCGGATGGCGCGGCACCAGCCCACTCCCCCACCCGGCCACCCATAAGATACGATCCCGTGG
This sequence comes from Pseudomonadota bacterium, assembly GCA_963205285.1. GTDB lineage: Bacteria > Pseudomonadota > Alphaproteobacteria > Sphingomonadales > Sphingomonadaceae > Sphingopyxis. Next base: position 2,120 of record CAUJJQ010000282.1, read on the forward strand.
GTGGCCGGGTGGGGGAGTGGGCCGGAGCAGCACCGAAATTCGCTGATCAAGCGAATTTCGAAACAATGCTTATACGCGGGCTTGCGCCAATTAGGACGCATCCTTGGCCGCGCGCCGTGCCGCCAATTCATCCACATTGCCCGCGCGCATGAAAATATTGGTCGCGCGTTCAGCGCCGATGGTCGTCGGCACCGTTGCTTCGCCGCGTTCGCGCATGGCGCGCACCGCTGCCGCGCGGTCGATCAACGCTGCATTATCCGGCTCTATAGTCAGCGCGAATTTGGCGTTGGAGAGCGTATATTCATGCGCGCAATATACTTTGGTCGCATCATCGAGCGCCGCCAATTTCTGCATATTGGCGAACATTTGCGCCGCTGTTCCTTCAAACAGGCGGCCACAGCCCATGGCGAACAAAGTATCGCCGACGAAAATCACCTGCTCGCTGGCAAAGTGAAAGGCGATATGCCCGGCGGTGTGCGCCGGAACGTCGATCACCTCAGCCTCCAGCGCGCCGAGATGCACCACATCCCCGCCGGTCAGTTGATGGTCGAGCGTGGGGATATGCGCCGCATCGCCCAACGGGCCGCTGATAATCGCGCCATGCGCTGCCTTTATCCCCGCATTGCCGCCAATATGGTCGCCATGCCAATGGGTGTTCCAAATCTGCGATATGCGCCATCCGCGCGCATCCGCTGCTGCCAGCACGGGTTCGGCAACCGCCGGGTCGACCACCAAAGTCTCCCCGCTCACCCCGTCATGCACCAACCAGACATAATTGTCGGACAGGACGGGGATGCGCACGATTTCCAAAGCCATTACCAACTCCCGATATTGGGCATCGACGCCCATGGTTCCGCGGGCGGCAAATGCCCGTCCTGCAACAATTCGATCGAAATGCCATCCGGGCTTTTGATGAACGCCATATGCCCGTCGCGCGGCGGCCGGTGGATGGTGACACCGGCATCCACCAACCGCTGACAAGTGGCATAAATATCCTCCACCCGAAAGGCCAAATGGCCAAAATTGCGCCCGCTATCATAGCTTTGCGGTTCTGCATCGGCGTCCGCATCGGGGGCGGGCCAATTATAGGTAAGCTCCACCTCCGCAACGCCATCCTGCCCCGGACAGGCAAGGAAGATGAGCGTAAAGCGCCCAGCCGCCACATCAAAACGGCGCACTTCGGCAAGGCCGAGCAGGGCGAAAAAGGCAATCGTCGCATCCGGATCGCTGACGCGGAGCATGGCGTGGAGGAAATGGGGCATATTCAACTCATCGATAAAATAGAACGGTTCATCGCACGGAAAGCCGACTCGGCGCATATGTCCGGCGCGCGGCTGACTGGCAGTTTGGCGCAGAACATGGGGCAAAGGATAGTCCAATGACAATGGATGTAACAGAGGGGGGAAATGGCGCATCGCGCGACGCAAGCGGGCGCTGGCAGCGCCTGCTCAATAACCGTCATGCGGTGATTTTGACCGCGACCGCTATCGGCGCGTTGGGCGTGATGGCTGGGGGCTGGTTTGCAGGGTCGGGCTTGGTGCGGATGAAGGATGCCGACCGTGCGGTGACCGTACGCGGCCTCGCCGAACGGGATGTGACGGCGGATATGGCGACATGGAGCCTCAACTATTCGGCGAGTGCGTCCGATCTCGCCAGCGCGCAGGCCGAAGCGTCGGCAGATACGGCGGCGGTGCGCGCCTATTTTGCGGATTTGGGATTTCCGGCCACGACACTCAGCCCCGCCGGGGTCAGCGTGTCGAGCTTTACCGATAACAATGGCGTGCCGCGTTACACGGTGCAGCAGCGGTTGCAGTTTCGCTCCGCTGATATTGCCCGCGCGCAGCGTGCGGTGGCGCGGCAGTTTGATTTGGTGTCACGCGGCGTTGCGCTCGATGGCGGGTCGGCGATGCAATATAGCTATACCGGCCTGAACGCGATCTAAGCACCAATGATTTCAGAGGCAACGCGCGACGCGCGGCGGGTGGCCGAACAATTTGCGCATGATTCGGGCACCAGCGTCGGCGGTATCCGCAGCGCGACGCAGGGGTATTTTGAGGTGAATGCCCGCGACGATGGCGGCGATGAATATGGCGCGGCACAAACCCCCAACAAGCGCGTGCGGGTGGTAACGACGGTCGTCTATTACCTCAACTGAGGCGGCGTAGTGGCGGGCTGGGCAGCGGGTGCGGCGGGGTTCGCTGCGCCCGCTGCATCGCGTGCGATTGCCTCGGCTTCCAAAATATGCGCGCGCGCAACGCTCGCCGCATGGCCCGCGCCGCCCCAGTTGGACGCATCGCGCCACGCCTGTATCGCGGCGGGCACATCATTGCGCGCGGCGGCGATATTCCCGGTTTCGAGCGCGATGTCGGGGTTTTGCGGCGACAGGACGGCGGCCTGCGCAATGTCATTTGCGGCGCGCGCCAAGTCCCCCTGCCGCCGTGCCAAGGTTGCCGACAACAGCCAGACCAGCGGGTCAGTGCGCGAAGTTTGGGCGATGGCGGCGTCAAGGTCGGCGCGTCCCGCCGCCATATCCCCCAATGCCAATGCGGCGCGAGCACGGTCCAAATGCGCTTCACCCAGCGCGCGTCCGGACAAATGGCCGAGCGCGAGTGCTGCATCAAAATGGCTGCGTGCGCCCGCCGCATCCCCGGCGGCAAGCGCGGCGTTGCCCGCCTGCATCCACAGGCTCGCCGGGTCGTGTGCGCCCGTGGTGCGCGCGGCATCGGCAAAGGCGCGCGCAGCATCCGCATAAGCGCCTTTGGCAAAATAGCCGCTGCCCAGGCATTGGAGCGCAAAGGCACCGCCATTCACGGCGATCCAGCTTTGCGCCTCTGCAATCGCGGCGTCGGGGTCGCTCGCCACCAAATCCTGACAGGCAAGCGCCCGCGTTTCGGCGGGGGAGAGGAGGCTGCTGCCCGGGGGCGGGGTCTGCGGCGGCGGCACGTTGATCGGCACGTTGACCGGGGCAGGGGCAGGGGTGGCAGCTTGGAGGAGGAGGGGGAGGATCAGCATGATATTTCCGTGCAAATGGCGGCAATTTCGCGCAGCAACAATGCAATATCGGCATCGCGCGACAGGCGGTGGTCGCCATCCTTGACCAGATGGAGCCTAACCCTAGCTGAACCAAAACCGTCCACCAACTGCAACGCATTTTCCCACGGCACATCCGCGTCCGCCATTCCGTGGAGGATGGTGAGCGGGATGGTGAGCGCAATCGGCGTGTCGAGCAGCAGATGTCGTTCGCCCGATTGCCAGAAGCCCAGCGTCGTCAGGCTCGGTTCGCTGCCATAGGGATTGGGCTGGATCAGCCGGCCATCGCGCGCCAGCACCGCCTTTTCATCCGCATCAAACCCCCAGCGGGTGAAATCGGGCGCAGCGGCAATGCCGACCAGTGCCGCCACTCGTTCGGGCATAGCGCGCGCCAGCAACAGCATCAGCCAGCCGCCCATTGATGATCCGACCGGCAGGATGTTGTCGTCGCCTGCCAATGCGGCGACGATGTCCATCGCATCGCCGAGCCATGTCTCCAGCGTCTGGTCGGCAAAATCGCCCGCGCTTTGCCCGCAGCCGGCATAATCGAACAGGATGCAGCTCTGCCCATTGGCGACCGCCCAGTCAAAAACGGCACCCGCCTTGCCGCCCGCCATGTCGCTGGCATAGCCGGGTAGGAAGAGGAGGGTCGGTGCACGCCCGACATGCTGGCGATAGGCAAGACGCGGACGGTGCGCACGGTCAAGAAATTGGGTGGCGGCATATGTCATCGCGCAAAGGATAGTGGGCGGCGCGCTTGCGTCCAGTGGCGATGTGGCGCACGTATCCATTCCCGATAGGTGCGCCTGTCCTACAACGCCAAAAAAGCGCATAAGCATGGGGCGGCGCAGGGCCGCGCATAAAAAGGTGATTTACGTGTGAAGTTACGCAGATTTCTGCCATTTTCTGCACGGCAACAATCGGCCGTCTCACCGCCGATTCACCGGCTTTCGACCCGGCTCTGGCATTGGTCGATGGTGGTCGCGCTGCCAATATTGTTGATGAGCGGGCTGACAATTTTTAACGCTCACCCGCGCCTTTATTGGGGGCAATTTGGGGCAAATGCTGACGCGCCATGGCTGGAAATCGGTTCGGCACAGGCGGTGGGGCAGGCGCCTGTGGGCTTTGCGCAAGTTGGCGTATTGCGCATTGAAACCAGCGGCATTTTGGGTGCCAGTCGGGGCAGCGATGGTCGCTGGCAGCGGCTCGCCTTTCCGCATTGGCTGACCATTCCATCCAGCTATGACCTTGCCTCGGCACGGCTTTGGCATTTTTTCTTTGCGTGGATATTGGCGCTGCCGCTGCTCCTTTATCTCGCCATCAGCATCCTCAACCGTCATTTGTGGCGCGACCTTTGGCCGCGCTTGGCGGAGGTTGGCCCGCGCCATATCTGGGCGGATATGGCGGCGCATGCGCGCTTTGATTTTTGGCGCGCGGGGCCAAAGCCCTATAATATTTTGCAGAAAATGGCCTACCTCTCGGTGCTGTTGCTCTTTCTACCGCTGGTCATACTGACCGGCCTTACCATGTCGCCGATGCTCGACGCCGCATGGCCATGGCTGCTCGACCTCTTTGGTGGGCGGGCGAGCGCGCGGTCATTCCATTTCATCGCCGCGATGGCGCTCAGCGGATTTTTCCTCATTCATTTTCTGATGGTGCTTCTGTCAGGGCCGGTCGCGCAAATTGGCGCGATGCTGCACGGCGGGAAAAGCGGGGAGCATGGCGCATGAGCGATAAGATCATCCTCCATCGGCGTCGGCTGATTGCATCCTTGGCACTCGGCGGTGGTGGCATGTTGCTGTCGGGCTGTGATGCGCTGAACGAAAATACGCGCTTTCGCGGCGTTCTGGGCGCGGCGGAGGGCTGGAATGACGGCGCGCAGCGCGCGCTGGCGGGCGATGCGCTGGCGCGTGAATATCGCCCCGTCGATATGTCGCCCGTCTTTCGCGCCAATGGCAATGTGCGCGTTGAAAATGCGGATTATCGGGCATCAGCGGCGCGCGGTTTTGCCGACTGGGCATTGGTGGTCGATGGACTGGTCGCCCACCCTCTGCGCCTGCCGCTCGGCGCATTGCAGGCCATGCCGCAACGCGCGCAAATCACCCGGCATGATTGTGTCGAGGGGTGGAGCGCGATTGGCAAATGGCAGGGGCCGCAATTGGGGCCGATTTTGCAATTGGCGGGAATTTTGCCCGCCGCCCGCTACATCGTCCTCCACTGCGCCGACCGTTTTGGTTCAACGCCCTATTATGAATCAATTGCATTGAACGATGCGCTGCACCCGCAGACGATCCTTGCGTGGATGATGAATGATGCCCCGCTGGCAGAGGCGCATGGCGCGCCGCTGCGCCTGCGTGTCGAGCGGCAATTGGGCTATAAACACGCCAAGTTCGTCATGCGGGTGGAGGCGCGGGATCGGATCGACAACCTCTATGGCGGCTGGGGCGGTTATTGGGAGGATGCCGGTCAATATAGCTGGTATGCCGGGATTTAGGCAAAATAACTATCTGTAATATAGTGTAAAAATCATATCCTCTGGCGGCTGCATCCTTTTGGGGCACTCGCCCCGTAATAGCGGCATCGACGGCATTTTCCCCATTGGTTGCCGTGGAGCCTTTTCAGGAGGATGTGATGAACAAGATGCGTTTGGGCTTTGCCCTGTTGGCCGCGCCTTTAGTGGCCTTTACCTCAGCAGCGGTGCTCAGCCCTGTTTATGCTGCGGTGGATGATGCGGTGCCGACCGTCGGCGGTGCGCCGATGTACCCGACCAAAAATATCGTCGAAAATGCGGTCAATTCGCGCGATCATACGACTTTGGTTGCTGCGGTGCAGGCAGCGGGCCTCGTCGAAACATTGCAAGGCCCCGGCCCCTTTACCGTTTTTGCTCCGGTCAACGCTGCCTTTGAACGGCTGCCCGCTGGCACGGTGCCGACGTTGCTGCGCCCCGAAAATCGCGGCACGCTGACCAGCGTTTTAACCTATCATGTCGTGCCGGGCCGCCTGTCCGCCGCCAATCTGATGGCGCAGGTGCGCGCCGGTGGAGGCCGCGCAATGCTCACCACGGTGCAGGGCGGTATGCTCACCGTCACGCAGAACGGCAATATGCTGGTGGTGACCGACGCCCATGGCGGCCAGTCGCGCGTCACCCAAGGCGATGTAAATCAAAGCAACGGCGTCATCCATGTCGTCGATAGCGTCCTAATGCCCTGAGTGGTTCGGGGCAGGCGGGGTGTCTAAACTTGCCCCCCAAGCGTCACCCCGCCAAATTTTTCCGGACCAAGCGGAACGAACGCCCCACCCGTTAAACGGTGGGGCGTTTTTCTGTCGGCACACATATTGCAGAAAAAAAGGGGGAGCGATGCTCCCGAGTCAAAAAAAGGGGGAGCGATGCTCCCCCAGTAACGCAACCATTTGGGTAAAATCTGCGATCAGGAGCAGGTGGATTTAGCGGCCAAAGGCGCGCTGCCCTGCGCCCAGCGGCTGAAAATCGCGCGTCGCGCCATCGGGGCTAAGGTAATTGGTGAATAGCAAACAGCCGCCATGCGTCTGCATATGCGGGTGGTGCGCACCCGCCGGAATGCGGATATAATCCCCCGTGGCAAAATGCCGCCCCGCGATGTCGAGGTCACCCGCCACGACCAATATATGTTCGTCCAGATCCTCTGGCTGGCCATGCGCTTCTTCCAGTGCGCCGGGGTTGCAGCGGATCAGCACCGCTGTCTCCGCCCAAAGGGACTTGAACTCAATCTTGTCATTGTGCGTCTGCCATATGCCATCGGCACATTCTTCGACATGCTTGCCGCCCAGCGCATCCGCCTCCCGCGCCAAAGCGTCGACTATGCGCGCAAAATCACGGCTATGCGCGCATGCCGCCTGGTCGCGTTGCAACCCGGCATAAAGCCGTTCGGCGAGCGCAATATGTTCATCCAGCTCGCGATTATAGAGTCGTTCGCGCGCCACTTCGTCGCGTTCGACGCCCGACAGACTGCCCAGCACAAAGGCGGTGGCTTTTTCCTCATTCGACATGGTCGGATAACCTTTAACTTCCATTAGTTGCGATACGTTCGATGCGACCCGAACGGATGCAGTTTTTGGCGCCATATTGGCGCATTTTTGTCACTCCTCCATACAGATTCTGAGCGATTGTGTGCCCCGCCGTATCCAGCTTTTGACGGTGCCCAGCGGCAGCGCCAACTGTTCGGACAATTCACTGTGGCTGAGGCCATAGCTGTACATGGTGACGATGGCATGCGCTTGATCAGCGGGTAATCGTTCCAGGCATTTGCCCAATTTGGGGTCGGGCGGTTCTACCGGGTTCACCGCCATCGATGCTGCTGCCTCATCGTCCCATTCGCTCACCGGCTGGCGACGCCGACCAAGGTCGAGCGCCGCGTTGCGCGCAATGATGCCGATCCAGCTTTTGGCCGAACCCAATTTGACATCAAAGCGGCTGGCGGTGCGCCATAGTTTGACAAAGGTTTCCTGCACCGCATCCTCAGCCGCTTGCCGGTCGCGCAAAATACGCAGCGCAATCGCAAACACCCAATCCGCCTGCACATCATAGAGGCGACGGAGACTCGCCTCATTCCCGCTAGCCATATCGACCAACAGCATCTCCAAAATCGGGGCCGTTTCTTTTCGCATTTTCCTCAACCCAAAGCACGCGCGCGACCAAGCGCGCGTGCGCCAATACGCGCTGACGGGGTTTGTTGGATGCGCCGAGTGCAGCAGATATGCAAAAATATTTATCATGCCCGCCGCGCATCTGCACAGCGACCATCATCGGTAATAGCCCCGTGAAGCCGGGTCGCCAAATCTGTTCCGGCATATAGCATAGCAAAAGGGCAGGGACGCCATGTGTTTTTCATCACAATCTGCAAAATATTTCTTGGGCGTGACGGCAGGTGTCATTGCGATGACACTGCCGATGACTGGCGCGACGGCGGCCGAATCGCTGACCGACGGGCCAGATATTGCAGCCATTGTTGATGCTGAAGATGCTGGAGCGACCGGCGCGCCCGACATTTTGCCCGCGCCGCAATTGGGTGATGATATGGGCGCTGCACCCGACGCTGCGGCCAGCAGC
>CAUJJQ010000283.1 GCA_963205285.1 Pseudomonadota bacterium
GCCCGCGCCATTGGGGCCGAGCAGGCCGAAAATCTGCCCCTTGGCAACGCGCAGCGACACGTCGCGCACCGCCTGATAGCTGCCAAAATTTTTGTGAAGCCCCAACGCTTCGAGGACGATTTCCTGCGCCAAACCGGTCAATCGAACAGGCTCGACACCGACGTTTCATCGGCGATACGGCGGATCGCTTCGCCCAGCAGAGGGGCGACCGGCAAATAACGTATCTTGTCGCAAAACTCCGCCGCCGCCGACGCTTCGATCGTATCGGTGATGACCATTTTGCGTAAGGCACTGTTCGAAATCCGTTCGACTGCTTGCCCCGACAATACGCCATGGCTGATGTAAGCGACAACGTCCGACGCGCCCGCCGCTTTCAACGCCTCCGCCGCGTTGCACAAAGTGCCTGCGCTGTCGGCAATATCGTCAATCAAGATGCAGAAACGGTCTTTGACATCGCCGATGATGTTCATCACCTCTGACACACCGGCGCGTTCGCGGCGCTTGTCCACAATGGCGAGCGGCGCATCATCGAGCCGTTTGGCCAACACCCGCGCGCGCACCACCCCGCCGACGTCGGGCGAGACAACGGTCATATTTTTTTCGGCATGGCGGGCCAAAATATCGGCGCTCATCACCGGCGCTGCATAAAGATTGTCGGTCGGGATGTCGAAAAAGCCCTGAATCTGCCCGGCATGCAAATCAATCGTCAGCACCCTGTCCGCGCCTGCTGTGGTAATCAGATTGGCGACCAGCTTTGCCGAAATGGGCGTGCGCGGGCCGGGTTTCCTGTCCTGCCGGGCATATCCGAAATAGGGCATGACAGCGGTGATGCGCGCTGCCGATGCACGGCGCAGCGCGTCAATCATAATCAGCAATTCCATCAGATTATCATTCACCGGATGGCTGGTCGATTGGATGACGAATACATCCTCTCCGCGCACATTTTCGTTCACTTCAACGAAAATCTCATCATCGGCAAAGCGCCGAACGCTCGCCTCGGTCAACGGCACCGACAGATATTGCGCGACCGCCTGCGCCAAGGGCAGATTGCTGTTGCCTGCGATAATTTTCATTGGTGCGCCCGCTTGCGATTCTGAAGGTGGAATTGCGCCTTTACCCATGTGCGCGGGCAAGGAAAAGGGGGCGCGAAATCGTCAGCCTTGAAATTTGGGGGAGTGGCCGATGCACGCTGGCCGTTGCATCACTGGCGCGCTGCCCCTAACCCGCCTCTATGCAAAATAGCCTCCACATCGTCATGGCACAGACCAGCCAGCGCGTCGGTGACCTTGCCGCCAATATGGCGATGATGCGCGCGGTGCGCGCGCGCCACCCAGCGGCTGACCTCATCCTCTATCCCGAGTTGCAGTTGGTCGGTTACCCACCCGAAGATTTGGTGCTGAAACCCGCATTGGCGGAACGGGCGGCCATAATGCTGGACGAATTGGCAGCCGACACCGCAGATGGCGGCTCCGCGATGCTGGTCGGCAGCGTTGAACGCGATGATGACGGGCAGCTTTACAACATCATCGCCCTGCTCGACCAAGGGCGGGTGGTCGCACGGCGGCGCAAGCATGACCTGCCCAATTATGGCACGTTTGATGAAAAGCGCGTCTTTGCCGCTGGGCCATTGCCCGACCCGGTGCTCTGGCGCGGCATATCCATCGGCCTCCCCATTTGTGAGGATGGCTGGCTGCCCCACGTCTGCCGCCATCTGGCCGATGCGGGGGCACAATTGTTAATCAGCGTCAACGGCAGTCCCTATGAAATTGACAAGGATGACCGTCGTCTGACGCAAGTGTTCGCCGCGCGGGTCGCCGAAACCGGCCTGCCGTTGATTTTCCTGAACCGCGTCGGCGGGCAGGATGAGCTGGTTTTTGACGGCTGCTCGTTCATCCTCAACGCCGATGGGTCAACCGCGCATCGCCTGCCCGATTGGCAGGAGGTGGAGGTGGCGAGCCATTGGACGCGGGATGCCGATGGCGGCTGGCGTTGTGCGCCGGGCGGATTGGCGCAATGGGATGTGCACCCCGCCGACCTTTATGCCGCGATGGTCGTGGCGCTGCGCGATTATGTCGATACCAACGGCTTTCCGGGCGTCGTTCTGGGCATGTCGGGCGGCATTGACAGCGCAATTTGCGCCGCCATCGCCGCCGATGCACTGGGGAGCGAGCGCGTCTGGTGCGTCATGCTGCCCAGCCGCTTTACCAGCGAGGCCAGCCTGACCGACGCTGCTGCGGCCGCGCAAATGATTGGTTGTCGGCATGACACCATCCCGATTGCCCCAGCGGTTGCAGCGTTTGACGAAATGCTGGCGGGCAGCTTTGCGGACCGCGATGTCGATATTGCAGAGGAAAATGTCCAGTCGCGTATTCGCGGGGTCACGCTGATGGCACTGTCGAACAAATTTGGCCATATGTTGCTGACAACCGGCAACAAAAGCGAAATGAGCGTTGGTTATGCGACCATTTATGGCGACATGGCGGGCGGATATAACCCCTTAAAAGACGCCTATAAGACAAGCGTCTTCGCGCTCGCCCGCTGGCGTAACGCGCATGTCCCGCGCCTGTCCAAAAACCCGGTTTTTCCCGTCATGCCCGACGCTATCATCACCAAGCCGCCTAGCGCCGAACTACGCCCCGACCAAAAGGATGAGGACAGCCTGCCCCCCTATGCCGAGCTCGACCTGATGCTGCACGGCTTTATTGAGGAGGATTTGAGCGTCGATGCCATTGTCGCGCGCCATGGTTTCGACCGTGATGTTGTGGCGCGGATCGAACGGTTGATTGCAATTGCCGAATATAAGCGCCGTCAAGCGCCGCCGGGGGTCAAATTATCGCGCCGCAATTTTGGCCGCGACCGGCGTTACCCCATTACCCATGGGTTTCGTACGGCCTGATTTGGCGCGCACAGCGACCATCGGGCGCGCCGCCTTGGCCACATAAAGCTGCCTGTCGGCCAGATCGAGCAGGCGCATCGCGTCACAATTGGGGGAAGTGCATTGCGCCACCCCCGCGCTGGCGCCAATCGCCAGTGTCCGCCCGTCAATGTCAAACGGCCGCGCCAGTTCGATCAGCAGATGATCGACGCGCCGCCGCATTGCATCCGCATCCCCCGATGCCAGCAGGGAAAATTCATCTCCGCCCAATCGCGCCAGCAGCGCATCACCCGCCGCGCCGCGCATTCGCGCCGCCACCGCGACCAGCAATTTATCCCCGACCGCATGGCCAAAACTGTCATTGACCGCCTTGAACCCGTCAAGGTCGATCAGCGCCAAAGCGATTGGACGCGTATCACTTTGTTCCATCGCCCGATGCAGCGCACGCCGATTGGCAAGGCTGGTGAGCGGATCGCTGTCCGCTTCTATCCGCAATTGATGTTTCAGCATCAGCATCGCCACCATCTGGTCATGCTGTTGCAAAATCATCCGCGACAGGAAACAGGCGGCGATGATTTCGACTAGCGCGCTGATCCTGTCCATTTCGCTGCCGAACAGGATGAGCACCAGCGCGGTCGGGACCACCGCGAGCGCAAGGTAGAGCAGGGCGGCAATGCGCATCGATGCCAGCGAAAATGCGGCGCTGAGCGATCCCATCGCCATGAACAATATGAAATAGGCGCGTGCTTCGGGCGGCGCATAAAACCAACTGCCAATCGCCCAAGCGGTGCAGATCGCGGCTACAGTGGCCGAAATGAAGGTGGCGCGCTGGTTGATGCGCGCCGAATTGGTCGCATCCGAAATGTCAGGCCGATGTTCCAGCCACCAGAGTAAGCGCACCAGCCCGACCATGGTCACCAATATGGGGATGCCGGCCCGGAAAATTAACGGCGTGTTCGCGCTGGCGGCCAGCATCGCGGCGATGACCACTGCAATCATCGTCATGTAGAGGAGGGGCACCTGCGCCTGCAGACGCGCGTGGCGCAACAAATCCACCTCTGCAGCAATTTCTGCCGGAACCGGCGGTAAAACGCGGCTGAGCAAGGTGGGAATAGGGACCATTGGGGCTGGGGTAACAAAACCAAACAAACAAGCGGTTAACCTCCGAGGGCAAAGCAGTGGGTGTAGGGCTACAAGGCAGCGACAAAATTGCCCCACAGCCATTTTTCCGGCTATAGGCGCGCGCCATGGCCATTATCACGCGTTTCGCCCCTTCACCCACCGGTCGGCTGCATGTCGGCAATTTGCGCCAAGCCATCCACAATTGGCTGTTCGCGCGCCGCCACGGCGGGCAATTCTGGCTGCGTATCGATGATACCGACGCTGCACGCTCGCGTGAGGAATATGTCGATGCGATCCACGCAGACCTCGGCTGGCTCGGCCTCGCACCCGATGGGGTCGAACGCCAGTCGGCGCGGATGGCGCGTTACCAGTCGGTGTTTGATCAACTGGTTGCATCGGGGCATCTTTACCCCTGTTACGAAAGCGCGGAGGAGCTGGATATTCGGCGCAAAATTCTCCTTTCCCGCTCACTCCCCCCCGTATATGAACGCACATCCTTGATGCTCAGCGCGGATGAACGCGCCACAAAAGAGGCGTCGGGCATTTCCCCCCATTGGCGTTTCAAGCTGAACCATGATGCGCCGATCATCTGGGATGATGCGGTGCGCGGCGAACAAAAATTTGACCCCGGCCGCCTGTCCGACCCCGTCGTCCGCCGCGCCGATGGGTCATGGCTCTACCTGTTGCCCAGCGTCATTGATGATGCCGATATGCACATCAGCCACGTCATTCGCGGCGAAGACCATGTGTCGAACACGGCGAGCCAGTTGCAGATGTTCGCCGCCATTGGTGCCGCAACCCCCAGCTTTGCACATACCGCGTTGCTGACGGGGGCGGAGGGGAAATTGTCCAAGCGGCTTGGCGCATTGGGTTGCGATGCCTTTCGCGAAAGCGGGATTGAGCCAGAGGCGCTGTTTGCAATGCTCGCGCGGCTTGGCACCGCCGACCCGGTCGAACCATTGATTGACCGCGCACCGCTGATCGCCAGTTTTGATTTTGGACGCTTTGGCCGTGCGCCCGCGCGCTTTGATATGGCAGAGCTGGAGGGGTTGAACGCCCGCATCGTCCACCAATTTAGCCATGAACATGTGGCCGCGCGCCTGCCCGGCGGGATGGACGCAGCGGCGTGGAATGCCATCCGCCCCAATGTCGCGCATGTTGCAGAGGCGGCGGATTGGTGGGCGGTGGTCGAAGGGCCAATTGCGGGCGATGGGTTCGATGCCGATGATAAGCCATTTTGCGCCACTGCCGCGCAGTTAGCCGCGCAAATCGATTGGAACGGCGACCCATGGCATGCGCTGACCGACGGGTTAAAGGCGACAAGCGGGCGCAAGGGGCGCGGGCTGTTCCTGCCGCTGCGCCGCGCCTTGACCGGGCGTGACCATGGGCCGGACATGGCCGCACTGCTGCCGCTGATCGGCCAAGCCCGCGCGGTGGAGCGCCTGCACGCTGCGGCCCGGTAATTCCGGACGGGTACAGCGCGTAATCCCTCCCCAGTACGCGTCGCGGTGGTGGAGGGGTTTCAGGTTCGGGCCAAGTCACCAAGAGGTTGCGCCAATCTGCCGACTAAGTGCCTCCCTGCGCAACCGGAGGAGCCTCCTAGTATAATGATCCCGCAAAAGCAGGAGCTTAGCTTGGCCCGGCAGGATGTTGCTCCCCGAGCCCCTGCCTGCGCAGGGCTACAATATGTTGTCCGTGACTCGTCTTCGCTCGGCACAAACGGATGAGAGGATAGATCGCCACCCCGTTCGTATCGAGCGTGTCGAGATAGGAACGGATAACAGCATTTGCTTGAACCTGTCCCCTTCCCCCAGACACCCCTCTTGACTTAAATGATATGTTGTAACATACTATTCCAACCCCGCACGGACGGGGGGGGAGAGAGGATATGGCGATACCCCTGTTGATTGCGGCGCAGCGCGCCAGCCATTTGGGCTTTGCAACGCACGCGCCCATGACTGTTCCCAGCGGCTATCAATCGGGCGGTGGCCGTCGCGGCGCGTCGGCTGGTCTGGCGCTTGGTCTGACCGGGCTGATGCTTGCCGGATTGGCGAGCGCGTTGGTGGTACCAGAAGTCTTTGTACATCGCCCCGGGCACACGACGGTCATCAATATTCCGGCCGAACCCGAACCCACAAAAACGCCGCCACCGCCAACCGCAGAAACGCCAACATTGGTTGATACGCCCCGCATCGCCCTGCCGCCGACCAATTTGGCGCCGCTGGTTGATCCATTCCCCTATACACTGCCCCCGCCGACCGGCACCGGCGACCCCGGCCCGTTAATTGTTCGCCCCGCCGATCCACCGCCGGTCATCCGTGATCCTGTGTTGATAGGGGCGAGTCGCGACCCGCGCTTTGCCGGTGGCTTTCAGCCGCCCTATCCTGCCGCGCGCCAGCGGGAGGGGACGCAAGGCAATTGCCGTGTTTCGGTCAACGTCAATGCATCAGGCCGGGTCAATGCGGTGCGCGCGGTGGATTGCCCCGATGATGCATTTTTCCGCGCGACCGAACGTCAAGCGATGCGCCACTGGCGTTTTCGCCCTGCCACGCGCGACGGGGTGGCGGTGGAAACGACCATCGAACAAAATGTCCGCTTTCAATTGGTGGAATGAAGAGCGGCATCACCACCCCCCCCCCTTTTTCTAGGGGAGGGAAGGTTCGGGCCATTTTGTCCATGGCGCGTCAGAAAGTCTGGAAATATAGTCATATTCCTGCGCCTTTCTTCCTTGCTACAAGCAAAATCGCCTCGAACCTCGGGTGCGCGACTATTGGGTCCTCATCCCAGAGGCGTCGGTTGGCCCGACGGTTCTATTTCCGCCGCCCCCAATTCCAATTCCAGCCGCCCTGCGTCCGAGCGTGATAGATTGGCAACGGGATGATGACGCCAAGAGAGATCATGATGCCCTGAACCAGGCCATTTCCACGCAGCAGGAGTGCGAGGCCGAGGATGAGCGCAAGATGGACGAAAATTACCACCCATCCCTGCCACACAATGGGGAGGCCGCTGCCATAGCCGAAGCGGCGGCTACGGAACCATGGTTCCTTGTTAATAGACAGATGCAACATTTTCATTGCTCCCTTCTGGGTGGACGGCCCCGGCGTGGGGCCGCACTTTGTGTCACGCGGATGCCGCGCCGCGCCAATGCTTCGCGCAGCAGATATTCAATCTCCCCATTTACCGAGCGCATGTCCGCCGCCGCCGCACGCTCAAGCGCTGCATGTAGCGCAGGGTCGAGGCGGAGCGGAAAGGGTTTGCGGGGCGGCGGGGACATGGTGCGGTTCAGGAATAGAGCGTTCCGGTGTTAACCACGGGTTGGGTATCCCGTTCGCCGCACAAAACGACCATCAGGTTCGACACCATCGCCGCCTTGCGTTCATCGTCGAGTTGGACGACCTGTTTTTCATTCAATTGATGGAGCGCCATTTCAACCATCGACACCGCGCCCTCGACCAATTTGGTGCGCGCGGCAATCACCGCCTCTGCCTGTTGGCGGCGCAGCATCGCGCCCGCAATTTCAGGCGCATAGGCGAGGTGGGTTAGACCGCATTCATCGACCGTGATGCCCGCAACCGCCAACCGCTGGATCAGCGTTGCGCGCAATTCTTCGCCCACTTCATCATGGTTGCCGCGCAGCGTCACTTCCTTATGTTCGACATCATCATATGGGTAGCGTGAGCCGACGGTACGCACGCCCGCTTCGACCTGGGCCAATACAAATCCGCGATAATCATCGACGTCAAACAATGCCTGCGCGGTGTCGGTTACCCGCCAGACCAATTGCGCGGCGATTTCAATCGGGTTGCCGCGCAAATCATTGACCTTAATCTTGTCCGAAATCAGATTATTGGCGCGCACGGATATTTTCTTGGCGGATAGCCACGGCCATATCCAGCGCAGCCCGCTGTTGCGGTCGGTGCCGCGATATTGCCCGAAAAGCTGGATGGCGGCGGCCTGATTGGGGTTGATGAGGTAAAATCCACACCCGACGAGCAGCGCGACGAAAGCGTTGAGGATCAGCAATCCCCATTTCCAGCCTTGTTCCCCGCCCAGTTCACTGCCGCCCAAATTGCTGGCGACCAGCCATGCGCCGAGCGCCAATTGCGCCAGCAAAACAAAGAACATGGTATAGCCGCTGCCGCTGCGCGCGCTGCGTTCCAGACTGCGTTCCAATTGCGGAACATGGGATGGGTTTGCCATAAAGCCTCCTTAAAAATATGATATCATAATAATATCAAATGCGCACAGGTCAAGCCTGTTGTCGTCAAATTGTCGCAATATTGCTATTGACGGTGATAATCATTCGCAATAGTGCGGCATCGATTTCAACCGTCCCGCGGGAATCGGGGCGTAACCAAGGGTTTTTCAATGACACAGACGTCTGCTGCCTTCCTCGCCCTTTCCTGCGTCGGGGCGCTGGTCGCCGCGCCAGCCTATGCGAGTGAATTGCCGGCCGATGCGGCGGCTGTGGATGCGGACCAGCGCGGGGACATCATCGTCAACGGACAATTGGAATCGACCGAGGTGGAATCGCCCAAAACCACTGCACCGTTGGTTGATACGCCGCAGACGGTGACCGTCATTTCCGATCAGGTGCTGCGCCAGCAAAATCTGCTCACCCTGCGTGACGCGCTGGCAACTATTCCCGGCATTACCTTTGGCGCGGGTGAAGGTGGCGGCGGCTATGGTGATGCCATCAACCTGCGCGGCTTTTCGGCCAGTAATGATATTACGGTCGATGGGGTGCGCGACAGTGCACAATATAGCCGCACCGACCCCTTTAACTTGCAGCAGATCGAAGTGTATAACGGTGCTAATTCGGTGTTCAACGGATCGGGTTCGGTCGGCGGCACCGTTAATCTGGTGAGCAAGACGCCGCAGGCAAATGACCTGACGATTTTGCAGGCGGCGGTCGGAACCGACAGTTATTACCGTGGGACCATCGACAGC
>CAUJJQ010000284.1 GCA_963205285.1 Pseudomonadota bacterium
CTCATAGGTGCGCGCCCGCGTGTGCGCGTGTGGTCGAAATAGGTTTGACGCGTCATTATGCGTCACTCCCGTCACTGCGCGGCGGAGGCGGAGGGGGCAAACCCACGCCTGACGCGCGAGAATTCGGGCTATATTTTTAACAAGGCCCGCTGGCTTGCCGCAAGCGGACAGGCTGGTGCTGCGCGCATATTGCTAAGCGCACCGCGTGAATTGACCAGCGCGCCTGTCCTGCCCGAAACTTGGCTTGAGTTATTGCTGGCACAGGCGCGCGGCGCGCTCAACGCGGGGGATTCGCAAACCGCCTATGCCATCGCGCGGCAAAGCGGCGATGCGCTGCCCGTCGGCGCGGCGATTTTGGAGCAAGATCGCGGCGTGCGCGATGATTATACCAGCCTCGTCTGGCTGGCGGCGGACACCGCGCTGCGCCGTCTCCACCGGCCAGCCGATGCAGCCGAATTATTCGCCATTTATGCGGCGGGCGGACGTTCGCCGCAGGTGCAGGCGCGCGGGCTATATTGGGCGGGCCGCGCCGCATCGGATGCAGGCAATGCGGCCGAGGCCGCACAATATTGGACACGCGCTGCCGCCCATTTCGACCAGTTCCACGGGCAATTGGCGCTCGAACGATTGGGCCAAGCGCAACCACGCCCCTCCGCCGATGCAGTGGTGCGCTTTTCGGCGGCAGAGCGCGATGCTTTCAATGATAATAGTTTGGTGCAGGCGGCGCGCATTTTGGGCGAATTGGGTGCATGGCGCGACCAGAGCCTGTTCCTGCGCACCATCGCCAATAATGCACATTCGGACAGCGAACATTATTTCGGCGCTATTCTGGCCAATGAAATCGGCCGTCCCGACCTTGCCGTGATGATCGGGCGCAGCGCGCGGGCCAATGGGCTGGACGATTATGTGCCGACCGCGTTCCCCACCGTTCGCGTGCCTGCGGGCTATGAAGACCGCTGGACATTCATCCACGCCATTTCGCGGCAGGAAAGCCAGTTTGACCGTGCTGCCCTCTCCCACGCAGGGGCGCGCGGGCTGATGCAATTGATGCCGGGCACCGCGCGCGAACAGGCGCGGATGCTGGGCCTTGCCTATGATGCGGGCGCGCTGACCAGCGATACCAATTATAATATGCAATTGGGTGCGGCCTATTTTCAGCGCATGCTCGATTATTATGGCGGCAGCTATCCGCTCGCCGTCGCAGCCTATAATGCGGGGCCGGGCAATGTGAATCGCTGGCTGGCCAGCAATGGCGACCCGCGCACTGGTGCTATTGATATTTTAAGCTGGATAGAGGCGATACCGCTCAGCGAAACGCGCAATTACGTCCAGCGCGTGCTCGAAAATGCGGTGGTTTATGAAAGCATTCGCCCCGGTGCCAATGTGGGCGAACGCAACTTGCTCTCGCACTATTTGGGCAAGAACCAGCCGGGCTGATCGCCAAAATGTCCAGCACCGACAATGTCATCAGCCCTGCTGGCTTGGCGGCGCTGCGCGCGGAATATGAACAATTATTGGGGGTTGAGCGCCCCAAAATCGTCGAAATCGTCAGCTGGGCAGCGGGCAATGGCGACCGCAGCGAAAATGGCGACTATATTTATGGCCGCAAAAAAATGCGGGAGATTGACCGGCGGCTCGGCTTTCTGGCGCGGCGGATGAAGGCAGCGCGCGTCATCGACCCTGCCGCGCAGCAAGACCGGTCGCGCGTCTATTTCGGGGCGCGCGTCACCATCGCGGATGAGGAGGATGCGCAGCGGACGCTGACCATTTTGGGCGATGATGAGGCGGATGCGGCGGCGGGGTGCATCGGCTGGAACAGCCCGCTGGCGCGCGCGCTTCGCGGCGCGGCGGTGGGCGACGTGCGCAGCGTCACCCTCCCCGCCGGGCACAAGGCGTGGGAGGTGCTGGAAATCACCTACCCCGGATAATCACCCCGCCTTGGGCGGCTCCACGACCTTGATATGCAGTTCGGTCAATTGTTTGGCCTCTGGCGTGGACGGCGCGCCCATCAACAAATCTTCGGCGCGCTGGTTCATCGGGAACAGCGTCACTTCGCGCAGATTTTGCGCCCCGACGAGCAACATCACCATCCGGTCAACCCCGGCCGCCATCCCACCGTGCGGCGGCGCGCCATATTGAAAGGCGCGGTACATGCCACCAAAACGCGCTTCGACATCGGCCTGTGTCAGCCCGGTCAGTTCAAACGCCTTGACCATCAAATCGGGGTGTTGGTTACGGATCGAACCCGACGCCAGTTCAAAGCCATTGCAGACCAGATCATATTGATAGGCCTTGATGGAAAGCGGGTCGCCACCTTCCAACGCTGCCATCCCGCCCTGTGGCATTGAAAAGGGATTATGCGCGAAATCGAGCTTTTTATTGTCCGCGTCCCATTCGTAGAACGGGAAATCGACAATCCAGGCAAAGGCAAAGCTGTCGGTATCGATTAGGCCGAGTTGGGTGGCCACGCGGGTACGTGCAGCCCCTGCCAGCTTGGCAGCGCTATCGGCATCACCCGCGGCAAAGAAACAACCATCATCATCGCCAAGGCCGAGCGCGGCATAGAGCGCGGCCATCCCCTCGCTCCCGTGGTTTTTCGCAATCGGGCCGCCAAATTCGCCACCCTTGCGCGTGACATAGCCGAGGCCTGCGAACCCTTCGTCGCGCGCCCATTGGTTCATATCATCGAAGAATTTGCGGCTCTTGTCCGCCGTGCCGGGCGCGGGGATGGCGCGTACCGTGCCGCCATTGCCGACGATCTGCGCGAAGAGGCCGAAACCTGACCCATGGAAATGTTCGCCGACGTCGGTGA
>CAUJJQ010000285.1 GCA_963205285.1 Pseudomonadota bacterium
ATATCAACCCGCGCGCGGTGGCGATGGCGAGCATCACGGGCAGACCGATGACCATCACAAAAATCGGGGTTCGCGCGCCGGTGGTAAATGCAGCGCCCAGCCCGATGGCAATGGCCGCATAGGCCCAGCGCCGGTCGCCCGCTTTGAACGCATCGGCAAATATCAACCCAACGATCATCGGCACCGCCAAAATCAAATAGGTGATGAAGCCGCCGATATAGCTGAAGGTGGAGGATGTGCGCACAAAGCCATATTTGAATGCGCCGCTGCCCTGACCAGCGCCGAACACCGCCTGCGCGTCAACCGTGCTATCGGCGCTGATCTGCTGATTTATCCATGCGCTGGCCGGCTGGGTGAATTGATAAAGGCCAAGCAGTCCCAGCGCGATGGTGAGGAATAGGAACAGGCGGACGAAACGGTATAAATCTTCCTCTCGTTCAATAATCGCGGGCACCATGATGGCGAGGGGCACATAGTTGATGTGGTTTTTAAGGCCGATGATGCTGAGCAACACCGACGGGCTGTTGGGGTTGAACAACAGGAACAGCAGGTAAATGCTGATCGCGCCGACCAGTCCCAGAAAGACCGGGCTGACATAGGCCATGAAATCCTTGCGCTGGCTGTCGATCAAAAAACCCAGAAAGGACGCCAAAATCACCCCGTCCTTGGCGATGTAAATCAGCGATTGATATTGCGGAAAACCCCATTTGCGCACCGCCCCTTCAAACAATGCCCAGATGAGGATGATGGGCACCATCGGCCGCCAGTATCGGACGCAGATTATGGTGCCAGCAATAATGACGGGGAGGGTGAGGATCACCAACACCGGGTTCATGCGCGCACCGCCAATTGGGATATTTGAGTTGCGATTGCCGTTGCCTGTTGCGGCAAAGCATGGGGCGCATACCATGCGCGCACTGCCGCTGCTGCGGCTTTGGCATCAATTTTGCTGGGTGAGTGGCGCGCGTCCATTTCCGCCATATGGACGAAGTTGTCGCCTGCGACTAGCCCGTCACCCGCTGCTAATGTCGTGCTGGCGCACAGCGGGATAACACCATGCGCGGCATAGGCTGCAAATAGCGTCGATTTGGCGAGCGGCATATGTTGATAGGCAAGCATACCAAAGCGCGCGTTGATGAGCAGCGCGCTGATCGCTTCGGCGGGCAGGCGGCCATGGCTGGTGATAGTGGCGGGCCCGATTTGTTCAGCCGGCGGCTGATGGCGGCTGCCAATATCGTCAATATGGGTGATGCCCGCATCGCTGCAAAATTGGGCAAGTACTGCGTGCCAAGGGCCATATATTTCTGCAGCCATATCGGCGCGACAAAATATGGCGAGGCGCGATGGTCGCGCGACGGACAGGTCGACGTTTGCCTCCCCCACGTTGGAGAATACCGGTATTGCAGTAACCGGGCAGGGCAGATTTTGCGCCATCAGCCAATCGCGATAGGCGCTCGCCGGGGTCAGCGCCGCATCGCTGAGCGTCAGGAATCGTCGCACCGAAATTTGTTGCAGTTTTTGGTAGAGTTTGCGGCGGCCAAGCCCCGAAGCTTCGATAAAAAGTTCATGAAATATGCTAATTATTGGGGTGCCGCTTGCCGCCTTCCAAGCCGCGAGCGCGCGCGCCAGATGCAAGGGTGCGCCGATACGCGAATAGCCATAGCCCGACATATGGAGCATCGCGCCCGCAATATCGCGTCCAACTGTGGCTTTATTCAATGCGGCGATAATCGCATCAGTGCGGTTTTGGGTTACGCAGACGCTGGTGAACCCATCGCCCAAATCAGGCGTGGATGCATCGGGTCGCACGACGACAAAGATGGTATCGATGTCATGCGCATCGCGTAATTGCGTGGCGAGCAGGCGTGCATAGTCGCCCACACCGTCCGACTGGCGGGAACGATATGGGAGTATCTGGAGGAGGGTGCGCACCGCCACCAAAGCCTCTAGTCGATCGTGCCAGACTGTTCGGCGCGCACCAGACGTTCAACCATCGCTGCAAAATCGGTTTGTGCCTGCCAGTCCAGGTCGCGCGCCGCGCGCGACGGGTTGGCATGGCTGGCACGCAAATCGGTGGCGCGGCGAAAACGCGGATTGGTTTCGACATGGTCGCGCCAGTCGAGGTTGAGAGCGGCAAAGGCGCGCGCGACAAAATCCTCCAGACTATGGCTGGTGCCGGTGGCGATGACATAATCGCGCGGGGTTTCGGCCTGCAGCATTCGCCACATGGCATCGACATATTCGCTCGCCCAACCCCAGTCACGCACGACACCCAGATCGCCCAATTGCAATTTGTCGGTCGAACCTGCGGCGATGGCGCAGGCGGCCTTGACCACTTTGCGTGTCACAAAACGTTCTGGGCGCAGCGGCGATTCATGGTTGAATAAAATACCCGAACTGGCGTTAAGGCCATAGGCGTCGCGGTAATTGACGACGGACCAAAATGCCGTCGCCTTGGCGATGCCATAGGGGCTGCGCGGGGCAAAGCTGGACGTTTCATCGGCGGGGTTTTCGGCGCTGGTTTCGCCGAAACATTCGCTCGACGCGGCATTGTAAAGGCGCGCCTTGCTCTTGGTAAAACGCAATGCCTCAAGCAGGTTGAGCGTGCCATAGGCGATGGATTCGAGCGTTTCGAGCGGCTGTTCAAAGGACAGGCCGACCGAACTTTGTCCGGCGAGATTGTAAATCTCATCAGGCTCGACCTGTTCCAGCACGTGCAGGACGCTGCGAAAATCGGTTTGCTGGAGCGACAGGCAGGTCACCGCATCGCGGATGCCCAGCCGCTGCAAATTGCCAAAACGTGCCAGATCAGCATCGCGCGAGGTGCCGAAAACATGATAGCCCTTGCCCAGCAATAATTTGGCCAGCCAAGCGCCATCTTGCCCCGAAATGCCGCTGATCAGGGCGCATTGGCCGCTCATGCTGGCCCGTCCTTGCGCGCCAGCACCGCAAAATGCGGGGCGTCGCGATAAAAAGGGGGGGTGGGGGAGGGCAGGGTGTTCATAAAGTGCAAATCGGGGAATTTGGCGCGCAATATCGGCAAATCCCTAGTCAGCGAATAGCTGTAGAACAGCCCGTCGCCCGCCGACCAATGATAGCCCTTGCCGCGCGTCGCGACAAAATCATAGGCGCGCCACAGCCCCATGTGGTCGATCATCTGCTTGATCCGGCGCTTGGTAGAGCTGCCTTGCCCGAAATTATTGGCGTCTGAGATAAAGACCGCACGCCGCGCCACACGGCACATTTCACGTACCGCGCGGGCGTGGTCTTTGACATGGTGGAGCACGGCAAAGGCGCAAACGATATCAACGCTATTGTCCGGAAAATCGAGTGCCAGGACATCCCCGTCGCGCAATTCGTCGGCGCTCAACCCCTTGGCATGCCCCTGTTCGCGTAAAGCCGCGACAGGTTCGATGCCGATACAGTCGATATCATGCCGCGATTTGAGGTCGAGAATGGCGCGCCCCGTGCCCGAACCAATGTCGATCAGGCTGGTGTAACCGAAATGGCCGATGCATGCGGACAGCCAGCTCAGGGCGAAAAAATGCTCATCGCCCTCATCCAAATGCATATGGTCATATTGGGCGGCAGTTTGCGCATAATATTCGCGTTGGGCCGCGATTTCGTCTGGGTTGCCGCTCATCGCTCTATTGGCCAAGCCGTTTGAAATAATCGATGGTGCGGTCCAGCCCATCCTCCAACGGCACGCTTGGTTGCCAGTCGAGGTGTTTTTGGGCGAGGCTGATGTCGGGCTTGCGCTGCTTGGGATCATCGCCCGGCAGCGGCAGTTCGATGAGGCGGGAGCGGGAGCCGGTTTTGCGCAACACCAGTTCGGCAAGCTCGCGGATGGTGAATTCCACCGGATTGCCAAGGTTGATGGGGCCAGTCACATCGGCGGGGCTGGCCATCAGGCGGATGAACCCTTCGACCAGATCATCGACATAGCAGAAACTGCGCGTTTGCGACCCGTCGCCATAGATGGTGATGTCTTCGCCGTTCAGCGCCTGAATGATGAAATTGGAAACGACGCGGCCATCGGCGGGGTGCATACGCGGGCCATAGGTGTTGAAAATCCGCGCGACCTTTATGTCGACGCCGTGCTGGCGGTGATAATCGAAGAACAGGGTTTCGGCACAGCGTTTCCCCTCATCATAGCAACTGCGGATGCCGATTGGGTTGACATTGCCCCAATAATCCTCGGTCTGCGGGTGGACGGAAGGGTCGCCATATACTTCGCTGGTCGAGGCCTGAAAAATACGGCATTTTAATCGTTTGGCTAGGCCCAGCATATTGATCGCGCCATGGACGCTGGTCTTTATCGTCGCCACGGGGTCATGCTGGTAATGGACAGGCGATGCCGGACAGGCGAGATTATAAATCTCATCCACCTCAACATAGAGGGGAAAGGTGACGTCGTGGCGCAAGAATTCCAGCCGGCTATGGTTGTGCAGGTGCTGGATATTGCGTTTGGAGCCGGTGAATAAATTATCGACGCACAACACCTCATGCCCCGCGTCGAGCAACCTGTCGATCAGGTGTGAGCCGACAAAGCCCGAACCGCCGGTCACCAAAACGCGCTTCACACTGTCATAATTGCGGGCCATCGACGATTTTCACTCCATAATGCATATCTGCGGCGCACCGTGTTAAAACTGGCTCATACTGTCGCAAAGGATTTTGACAACCGCTCGTGGGGCGACAATTAGCGCCGTGATTGCGCGAAAATATGGTCAGCGCGAATCATCACGACGCAAATTTGCGACAATTTTTGGGTGCATGTGCGCCAAACTAGGTAACCAGGGATAAAAAGAGTGGATTTCGACGGCGTGGGAAAACCTGCCCGCATCTTGATGCTTTTGAGTGACGCTTTCGGCGGTTTTGGCGGCATTGCGCAGTATAATCGCGATGTCATCCACGCACTTGCCGAATTGGATGAGGTCGGC
>CAUJJQ010000286.1 GCA_963205285.1 Pseudomonadota bacterium
ATTTCGACCAGCCGATCATCCCCCTTTATCTCGGCGAGCGATACGGGCCGTTCGACGCGGCGCAGCGGTTTTACTTTGACCGCGACCCAGCGTGTCCCCTCCGGCTCCGTCGGGTCGGGATGAGCGGTGGCGCTGATCGTCACCACGCCGACAATTTCCTTGCCGATATTGCTGTGATAGAAAAAGGCTTGGTCGCCAACCGCCATGGTTTTGAGGTGGATGGCCGCCGCATGGTTGCGCACTCCGTCCCACGTCCCCTCCCCTTCCTCCACCAAATCATCCCAGCTATAGGCGTCGGGTTCCGATTTCATCAGCCAATAGGCCATGGGTCAATTTCCTTGGGCAGCGGAGACAGGGGTGGCACCAGCGGCGGGAGCAGCCGGAAAGCGATCCAATATATAAATGGCACCATTGGCGGTGGCGAGTTCGGCGCTGCCCATCGACGCGCTGCCGCCGGGCGCGGTGACCAGAAAAATGCCATTTTCGATCGAAAATACCAGCGACGTTCCTGCCATGCTGGTCGTGGTAAAACTGCCGCCGCCCGCCAATATGCGGGTGCGCAATTCCTCTGCCCTTATCGTCGTCGGCAACATCAATGCGCGCATCTGCCGCGCAGTTAGCGCGCCATCCTGCGCCAAAATGGCCCCGCGTGCCGCGCCATCCCACTGCGCAAAGGCACTGTCGCGCGGGACGAGCAGGGTTAGGTGCGATGCCGGGTTGGCGAGCATCGGCATCAACCCCGCGCGGTTTAACAATGTCCGGCTGGTCGAAAACTCCGGCAATCGGCGCATCGCGGCGGCAAGGCTGGCTGGTTCGACCGAACTTGTGGGGTCGTTGGCGACGGCGCGCCCATCTCCGGGCGGCGCATCGCCGCTGCACCCGCCTAGCCCGGCCGATATGCATAGGGCGATGAGGGTAAGGGCGCGGCGCGTCATGGCGCTTTCCCCTATGCCTTTTGCTCCGCAAATACTATGGGGGAAGTTTGGGGATAATATGGGGATATTGGCACCTATGCCTAACGCCGTTCCGGTTATTTCGATCCGCGATCTTGGCGCTGACCAATTCGCGCAGGATTTTGGCGACAGTTTCGCCCGCTATGGTTTTGCACTGATTACCGGTCATGACATTGACGCTGATTTGATTGCGCGGGCATGGGAATATAGCGCGCAATTTTTCGCGATGGATGAAGCATATAAGCGCCGCTTTCACCGCCCCGAATTGTCGGGCGCGCGCGGCTACACCCCCTTTGGCACCGAAATTGCCAAGGGCGCAAAGCATGTCGATCTGAAAGAATTTTGGCACATCGGGCGCGATTTGCCGCCCGGTCACCCGCTGCTGGCGCAACAGCCCAATAATCTTTGGCCCGACCAACCGGCGGATTTTCAGGCGGTTTATGCGCGCATGTTTGCCGAACTGGACCGCGTGGGCGGGCAACTCCTTTCCGCGCTCGGCCATTATCTGGGGCTGGGGGGCGACTGGTTTGCCCCGACGGTAGAGGATGGGAACAGCGTGCTGCGCTTGCTCCATTACCCGCCGGTCGCGGGGTCGCCCGACGGTATCCGCGCCGAAGCGCATGAGGATATAAATACCATCACCCTGCTGCTCGGTGCGGAAGAGGCAGGGCTGGAAATCCTCGACCGCGATGGGCAATGGCTGCCGGTCGCGCCGCCACCCGGTGCCATCAGCGTCAATGTGGGCGATATGCTGCAACGGCTGACCAACCACCGCCTGCCATCAACCACCCACCGCGTGCGCAACCCCAACAGTGAACGGGCGGCCATTTCACGTTACTCCATGCCCTATTTCCTGCATTTTCGTTCCGATTTCCTGATCGAAACCCTGCCCGGATGCATCGATGCCACCCACCCCAATCGATACCCCGAACCGATCACTGCCGATGATTATTTGCAAGAACGACTGCGCGAGATTGGGCTAAAGAAATAGGGTCAAAGAAAGGCGAAATCGCGCGGCCAGCCGACCAGATTCGCGCCGCCATCGACGCAGATCGTCTGTCCGGTGATGCTGTCCGCGCGAAGCAGGAACAGCACCGCGTCGGCAATATCTGACGGGCTTGCCAGTCGTTCGAGCGGCATTTTTGCCGCCATCCGTTCCATTTGCCCCGGCACATAATCGGGCGCGGGCAGCGTCAGCCCGGGTGCAACGCCATTGACCCGTACATGGGGGGCAAGGCTGCGGGCCTGTGTCCTTAGCGCCTGCCACAAGGCCTGTTTCGCCATAGTATAGGCCGCCTGATCGGCCACCGGCTGAAAGACCCGCTGGTCAAGGATATGGACGATGCTGGCGCGCGCCATGGCGCCCCGTGCGCTGCCGTCACGCGCGGCGATTGCCATACGCTGCGTCAAACGCACGGGGGCGACCATATTGACCGCCATATGTTCGTGCAGCGCATCTTCGGTCATTGCCCAACCGTCGCCATCACCGAACATTGCTGCATTGTTGACCAGTGCGACAGGCGCACGCCCCGCAAGCTTCACCACATCGTCAAACAGCGCGTCCGCCGCGCCGCGCTGCGCCAGATCGGCGGTGACCAGGAAAATCCGCGCGCCCGCTGCATCCGCCGCCGCGCGCAACCCATCATCCATATCACCGCCATGCCCCGAATGGAGCGCGAGGTCATATCCCGCACCCGCCAGCGCCGCGCCAGTTGCCGCGCCGATGCGGTGCAACCCGCCGGTGACCAGCGCCAATGGCCGCGTCATGGCCGCCGCCCGCGCGTCAGGGTGATGCCGATGGCTTCGCCCCTTTCGGCAATCGCCAGCTTTACGATGCGCACGGTAACGCGGCGCACCGCGCGATCCTGTAACAATATCGTATCGATAATATGGTCGGCCACCGCCTCTATCAGCGTGAAATGGACGCCGGGGGGCAAACCATCGCTCGCGGCATGTTTCAAATCCATATAGGATTTGGACGCGCTGAGCGGGGTTTCGGGCGCATAATGGCCGGCCACATCCAGCTCAGCTGTAACACTGATCCTGAGCGGTTGCGGCAGGTGCGTTTCCTCTGAATATACGCCGGTCAGCACCGCAACTTCCAGATCATGCACCTCCAGCGTCAGGCGATCTTCGCAACCCATATCCACGACATTCCCCATCTTTGCCACGCTTGATCCCATGTCGACCACGGCGATTCGACAAGCCGATGCTTGCTCATTATTGGCGGCTCCCCTTAACGGAGTGGATGATATTGGTCGAGTTGAAACCCCTGAACCGCGCCGTCGACGCGGATGTTGAAAATCTGCTCGACCAAGCATTTGGTGCCGACCGTTTTACCCGCACCGCATATCGCGTGCGCGCGGGGCTGAGCCCGCTGGCCACGCTTAGTTTCAGCGCATGGGACGGTGATGCACTGGTTGGCGCGTTGCAAAGCTGGGCGGTCGCGCTGGCGGGGGATGATGGCAGCCGCCACCCGCTCGTCATGGTTGGGCCGGTCGCCGTGTCGCCGGTGGTGCAACGCGGCGGCATGGGTAAACAGATGATGGCGCATATGCTGGCGATTGCGGCGGATGCGGCGGATGGCGCGCTGATGCTGGTTGGCGACGCACCCTATTACAGCCGTTTTTTCGGCTTTGACACGGCAGCGACGACTGGCTGGCGACTACCCGGCCCCTTTGACCCTGCCCGCCTGCTCGCCCGTCCAGTTGGCGAATTTGTGCCGCCCAACCTGTCCGGCATGATCGTCGGCGACCCGCAAAGGCGGTAACGCACTTGCGCGTATCGCGGCGCACAGGCAGTGTCCGCACCATGGTGGGATGAGGTTATGGTTAGGGGCTAAGCCTTATCGCGCTGCGCCGGCCGCACCGCATGCATGCAAGCCGGAGCGAATTCAACCGACCGCACGATTGGAGCTATAGGCGCCGAAAATCGCGCGGGCATCCTCCGCCGGCATCGGACGACCAAAGTGGTAACCCTGGAGCTTCTTGCAACCCAGCGCGACGATGGCGTCGGCTTCGTCCTGTGTTTCGACACCTTCAGCGGTCGTGGACATGTCGAGGCTGTCGGCGAGCGCCACCACCGCGCGAATAATCGCAATGGATTCACGGTTGCCGGTCAGCGCACCCTTCACAAAGCTGCGATCCACCTTGATCGTTGTAAACTGGCCCATGCGCAGATAGCCTAGCGAGCTATAGCCCGTGCCAAAATCGTCGAGCACCAATTTGATGCCCAGTCCGCGCACTTGGTCGAGCGTCGCCATCGCCCCCGAAACTTCACGCAAAAAGACGCTTTCGGTGACTTCCAATTCCAGCCGGCCGGGGCGGATGCCGCTATGCGACAGCGCGCTGATCACCGATGAAACAAAACCGGGGGAGCTTAGCTGTTCGGCCGAAACATTGACCGCGACCTTGGTCGAATCGGGCCAATTGGCGGCTTCGCGGCACGCGGTTTGTAGCACCCATTCGCCGATCGGGCCGATCAGGCGGCTATCCTCCGCCACCGGCACGAACTTGACCGGCGATACCGGACCCAGCTTGCGGTTGTTCCAGCGCAACAGCGCCTCAAACCCGTCCACATGCCCGTCGGAATGGACAACTGGCTGATAATTTAGCAGAAATTCATTGCGTTCGAGCGCGGATCGCAGCTCAATTTCAATTTCGCGTCGTTCGCGCGCCTGATCATGCAGGCTTGGCTCATAATTATTGCACAGCCCGCCGCCGCGATCCTTGGATCGGTACATGGCAAGGTCGGCATTGCGCGTCAGCTTCTCGACGCTCGCCCCGTCGCGCGGACCGATCGCATAGCCGATCGATGCCCCGACATAGAGCGTGTGCTGGTCAATTTCATAGGGACGGGAAATAACTTCGATGATGCGGGTGCCAAGGCGATCCACCGATTCCACCGAATCAACCTCACGGATGACCACGGCAAATTCATCGCCACCCAAACGCCCGGCGATGATGTTTTCGCCGCACAATGCCTTTAGTCGCGATGCGACCTGCGCCAACATGCGGTCGCCAATCGGGTGGCCCAGCGTATCATTGACCGCTTTGAACCGGTCGAGGTCGATCATCAAAAAGGCGCAGCGCCGCCGCCATGTGGCCGCTTGCTCCAGTGCGCCGGCCAGGGTTTCGTTCAGCATTAGCCGGTTGGGGAGGCCAGTCAGCCCGTCAAAGCGCGCCAGATGCGCAATGCGTTCGGCAGAGGCGCGCTGTTCGGTTACATCTGATCCAACCCCACGAAAGCCGATGAAACTGCCCGATCCATCGACGAGCGGGGATGCAGATATTTCCCACCAGCGCATTGCATCGCCACGCTTATAAGGGATGGTAAGGCCCGAAAAAGCCTCCCTATGGCTCAACTTATTGGCAAGATCGCGGATCGCGGGGTCAGGATCGCTGCTTTCCCAACTGTCCCCGGCCAGCACCCTGATGAAGCCCGTACCTTCCAGCGCCTCCGCCTCGACACCCGCAGCATGGGCAAAGCGCGGGGATGCATGAATGATGCGGCGATTGGCGTCGATCTGCCACAACCAGTCGGCGGTCGTATCCTCAAATTCGCGCAGCAGCATCGACACGGTTTCACCGCGCTCGGCAGCCTGCCGCGTCGTTAGCTCAAACCGGATATAATCACGCCCGGCGCGCAATATGTTGGCAGTCGAAATCGCGGTGAAAATGGCGGATGCCACCGCCCCGATCAAATTGCCGGTCAATAAAAAGGCGATGGCGGACAAGGTGCCAGTCAATGGCATCACCGCGACGAACAACATCGGCACGGACGAGCTGGCAAAGCCGTAAAGGGCAATGGCAGCGCACAAGATCAGCCAATTGCTGGATACCAATTGCCATTGACCCTGTGACCCGGCCCAGAGCAAAGGGGCAGTCAACGACAGGGCGAGCGCGCCACCGGTCATCAATTCACGCACAGCAAAACCGCGCGTCCCGGCAATCCAGTCTTCACCGCGCTTGTGCCGGTTGGAATAGCGCAGGCCATTCAGCAACAGGATTGCGGTCATTACCAGTGCCATCGCCCACATTGGCATGGCGCCATAGCTATTAGCCAAAATGGCAAATCCGCCTGCCACAAAGGTGCCAATTTGCACCCAACCAAGTCGAATGGCAGCCTGCACCTGTGCCCGGCGCAGCGCGGAAATATCGACCTGCGGCAAGTCGCCGCCAAAAATGACAGCGCGCCAGGGAACGTGGATATGGTCGATCTGCTTGGTCTGGTTCGATGACATAGCCGTTCATCTAGCAGCCAAGCGGTTAGCGTTTGGTTATTTTGCTGGCAATTTTTGACGTATTTTGATGATGGTAGGGCACACTAATGCTACGCCAGCCGCCGAACATGCGTCCGTCACCAAAAATCAGGCAGCATCAGCGAAGGGTTTGATTTCACCCGATAAATAAAGTGATCTGGCCTTAGATCGACTGAGCTTGCCCGATGATGTGCGCGGCAGCGTGCGTGGCGGCACCAGTTCGACGATGCATTGCATACCGGTGATCGAACGCACCCTTTCCTTTATTTCGGCGCGCAAACGCTGGCGTTCGCCTGCATCGCTGGTGCGACAATGGACGAGCACGGCAGGCGATTCTTCTCCGTTGTCGGTGGTAATCGCAAAGGCGGCGATGTCGCCCGGTTTGAACCCCGGCAATTGTTCGACCGCCCATTCAATATCCTGCGGCCAATGATTCTTGCCGTTGATGATGATCATGTCCTTGGCGCGGCCCACGACATAGATGTAACCGTCGGATAAATAACCCATATCCCCCGTGTCGAGCCAGCCGTTGGCCATGCAAGCGCGGGTTGCCGCTTCGTCCTTGTAATAACCGACCATCAATGATGGGCCAGCGCACCAGATTTTGCCAATCTGCCCGTCAGGCATCAGCGCGCCATCCTCTGCCCGCACTTCAATCGCCATGTCGCGCGCCGCTTTGCCGCAATTGACGATAGCGCGGTATCGTTGCGGGCGGTGTTCGGCATTGGTGCCGCCCGACAATTCGCTTTCTTCGACCAGTTCGACGACGATGCCTTCGCCAGGCGGCATGATGCTGACCGCCAGTGTTGCCTCGGCCAGACCATAGCTCGGCAAAAAGGCGCTGGCGTTAAAGCCGCTTTGCGCAAAGACATCGACAAAACGCTGCATGACATCGGGGCGGATCATGTCCGCGCCATTGCCCGCCACCCGCCAGCGCGACAGGTCAAATCGTTCGGCGGCGAGCGTCTGGCTCGACACCCGCCGGGCGCAAATTTCATAGCCAAAGGTCGGCGAGTAGCTGATCACCGTGCCATCGGCGCGGCTGATCATGTCGAGCCATGCCAGCGGACGGCGGGCAAAATCCTCGGTCTTCATATAGTCGGTCGACACCTGATTGGCGACCGGCGAGAGGAAGCAGCCGACAAGACCCATGT
>CAUJJQ010000287.1 GCA_963205285.1 Pseudomonadota bacterium
GGGTTCATGCGTGTCTCGACGTCGCACGACACAAACGGATGCTGTGGTATTATGGCAATGGCTTACCAATCCCCCCGATAATCATGGTTGCCATCGACCATTTCTTTGAGCGTCGTCGGCCCGCCGAGCGGCTCGACACTGTGGCGGCCCGGTTCCTGCGTGCCGGTTTTTGGGATGGCACCTGCCGCCAGCGCATCCAATATTGCGGTCATCCGATCAAAGTCGAGGTCTTCATAATTATCATCGTTAATCTGCACCATCGGCGCGGAAGAACAATTGCCCATGCACTCCACCTCCGACAAAGTGAAAATGCCATCGGGCGTCGTCTTGCCCTTGACCAACCCCTTGTTGGCGCAGGCGGTCATCACATCGTCCGACCCACGCAACATGCACGGCGTCGTGCCGCACACCTGAACATGGAAACGACCCACGGGGACGAGGTTATACATCATGTAAAAACTGGCAACTTCAGCAACGCGGATCACCGGCATGCCGAGGTAACGGGCAATATATTCAATGACCGGCGTCGGCAGCCACCCTTGCGTCTGCGTTTCGGCCCCGACCTGCCGCTGCGCAAGGTCGAGCAGCGCCATAACCGCGCTCTGTTGCCGTCCAGCGGGGTAGCGCGCGATATAGGCGTCGGCCCGCGCGACATTTTCCTTGGTAAAAGTAAAATCGCCCCAGCGTGCGCGCAATTCGGGACTGTCGGGTTCAAAATGTCGATTAGCCATGACCTGCCCCCTTAACGGCGGCAAAGCGGCGCACATTGATGCGGCTCAACGGTCGCACTCCCCAAAAACAATATCCATCGCGCCCAAAATGGCGGTGACGTCGGCCAGCATATGTCCCTTGGCCATGAAATCCATCGCCTGCAAATGGGAGAATGCGGTCGGGCGGATTTTGCAGCGATAGGGTTTGTTGCTACCGTCGCTGACCAGATAGACGCCAAATTCCCCCTTGGGACTTTCGGTGGCGACGTAAACTTCGCCGGCTGGGACGTGAAACCCCTCCGTATATAGTTTGAAATGGTGGATGAGCGCCTCCATCGACATCTTCATCTCACCACGTTTGGGCGGCACCACCTTGCGGTCAAGGCTGGCGACCGGCCCTTCGGGCATGTCATTCAAACATTGTTTGATGATGCGCGCGGACTGGTACACTTCCTCCACCCGCACCATGAAGCGGTCATAACAATCGCCCCGCGTCCCCACCGGCACGTCGAAATCAACGCGGGCATAGGCGTCATAGGGCTGGCTCTTGCGCAAATCCCACGCAATGCCGCTGCCGCGGATCATCGGCCCGGAAAAACCCCACGCCAGCGCATCTGCCTTGGAAACCGTCGCAATATCGACATTGCGCTGTTTGAAAATGCGATTGTCGACAACCAGGCTCATGGCATCGCCGAACAATTTGGGCAGCCGCGTTTCGCACCATTCGCCAATATCGGTCAGCAGTTTGAGCGGCACATCCTGATGCACGCCACCGGGGCGGAACCAGGCGCTGTGCATGCGCGCGCCGCTCGCCCGTTCAAAGAAGTTGAGGCAATCTTCACGCAGTTCAAACACCCACAAATTGGGGGTCATCGCGCCCACATCCATCACATGCGCGCCGATGTTGAGCATATGGTTGCAGATGCGCGTCAGTTCGGCGAACAACACGCGCAAATATTGCGCACGCAGCGGCACTTCCAGATCGAGCAATTTTTCGACTGCCAGCACATAGCTATGTTCCATGCCCAGCGGCGAACAATAATCGAGCCGGTCGAATTAGGGCAAAGACTGTAGAGAGGTCTTATATTCGATCAGCTTTTCGGTGCCGCGATGGAGCAGGCCGACATGCGGGTCGACCCGTTCGATGATTTCGCCGTCCAATTCCATCACCATGCGCAGCACGCCGTGCGCAGCGGGATGCTGGGGCCCGAAATTGATCGTAAAATTGCCGATCGTTTTGTCGCCAACGCTGTTCGCGCTGTCGGGCGTCAATTCAGCATAGCCGGTCGGGATGTCAAAGGTTTCAGCCATGACTTACCCCTTTGTCTTTTTGGCAGCTGGCTTGGCAGCCTTGGGCTTGGCCGCAGATTTGGGCTTCGCAGCTTTGACCGCCTTTTCGACAGCAGGTGGCGCGGGAGGTGGCGGGGGCGCAGGCGGCGCGGGGGCTTTTTCGTCACCGGGCAGCACATATTGTGCCCCTTCCCACGGGCTCATAAAATCAAAGCTGCGGAAATCCTGCGCCAGCGACACCGGCTCGTAAACGACGCGCTTTTCCGCCTCCGAATAGCGTAATTCGACATAGCCGGTCAGCGGGAAATCCTTGCGCAGCGGGTGCCCGGCAAAGCCATAGTCGGTCAGAATACGCCGCAAATCACCATGGCCGTCGAAAATCACACCATATAGGTCGAAAACTTCGCGTTCCAGCCAACCTGCACTGGGATAAACCGCACAGACACTTGGCACCGCATGGTCGGCATCCGTCGTAACGTGAACGGTCAGACGGTGGTTCGCCGTCACCGACAACAAACAATAGGCAATGTCGAACCGCTCGGAGCGTTCGGGGTAATCGGCACCTGCAATTTCCATCAATTGCTGATAGGCAAAATCGTCGCGCAACTGGGTCAAAACATCGGCAATGCTGGCGCGCGTAACAGTGAAATGCACTTCGTCATGCGCCTCGCGCAGCGAGAGCAATTGCTTGCCCAGCGCCTTGCTTATGCGTTGCGTCAGGCCATCGGGATGGCAAATGGCGGGAGCGTTATGAACCATTAGCGTTCAACCGTGCTGGTACGGCGGATTTTGCGCTGCAATTGCATCACGCCATAGAGCAGCGCCTCTGCGGTCGGCGGGCAACCGGGCACATAGATGTCAACGGGCACGATCCGGTCGCAGCCGCGCACCACGCTATAGCTGTAATGATAATAGCCGCCGCCATTGGCGCAGCTGCCCATCGAAATCACATATTTGGGTTCCGACATCTGGTCATATACGCGGCGCAGCGCCGGGGCCATTTTATTGCACAAAGTGCCCGCGACGATCATCACATCCGACTGGCGCGGCGATGCGCGTGGAGCGACGCCAAAGCGTTCCATGTCATATCGCGGCATGTTGACGTGGATCATCTCCACCGCGCAACAGGCAAGGCCAAACGTCATCCACCACAGCGACCCGGTGCGCGCCCAGTTGAACAAATCTTCGGTCGTGGTGACTAGGAACCCTTTATCATCAACCTCCGCGCTCAGCGCCGCGAAATAGGCGGCGTCGGGCAAGCTGCCAGCAGCGGGCGGCTCAGCCCCTTGGGGCAGGATCAGCGATGGGGCAGTGGCGGGCATATTGCTCATTCCCAATCCAAAGCTCCCTTTTTCCATGCGTAAACCAGCCCCAGCGCCAGTTCGACCAGAAACACCATCATCGTGAACCAGCCGACCCAGCCAATTTCTTTGAGGCTAACTGCCCAGGGAAAGAGGAATGCTGCTTCGAGATCGAAAATGATGAACAATATGGCGACGAGGTAAAAGCGCACGTCGAACTGGCCGCGACTATCCTCAAACGCGGGAAAGCCGCACTCATACTCGCTCAATTTCTCGGCATCGGGTTTGTGTGCGCCGGTTAGCCGCGCGACCCCCATCGGCAAAAAGACAAACAGCGACGACAGCGCCACCGCGACGAACAGAAAGAGAAGGATGGGAG
>CAUJJQ010000288.1 GCA_963205285.1 Pseudomonadota bacterium
CATCGCCATGGTGCTCGCCGCCGCCGCGGTCCACACCCATTTAGTGCGCAAGGGGCTGCGCAGCTATGCCTCGCTCAACGTGCGGTCCGCCGAATGCCTCGACACCCATGGTTTTGCGGTGCTGGTCGGGGTTGGCGCGACCACCGTCCATGCTTGGCTGGCCGAAGCGGCGATTGTCGAACGCCATGGGCGCGGACTGTTCGGTGAACGCAGCATCCAAGCCTGCATCGCCAATTACCGCAAGGCAATCGACGATGGCCTGCTTAAAATCATGGCCAAGATGGGGATTGCCGTCATCTCCTCCTATCGCGGCGGCTATAATTTCGAAGCGGTCGGCCTGTCGCGTGCGCTGGTGAATGAATTTTTCCCCGGCATGCCCGCCAAAATATCGGGCGAAGGCTATAATTCGCTCTATATCAATGCCTCCGAACGGCATGACGCGGCCTATGATGCAGCCAAGGACTCTGGCGTCGTGCATTTGCCCATCGGCGGTTTTTACCGCCAGCGACAGGGGGCAGAGCCGCACGCATGGGGGGCGCCCGCCATGCACTTGTTGCAAAGCGCGGTGGCCAGCGACAGTTACTCCACCTACCTCGCCTTTTCGCGCGCGGTACACGACAGTCCGCCGATTTACCTGCGCGATTTGCTGGAATTTGCCGACAATCGCACCGCCATCCCGATTGAGGAGGTGGAGGCGATCACCGAAATCCGCAAGCGTTTCATCACGCCGGGCATGTCGCTGGGCGCGCTCAGCCCCGAAGCGCATGAAACGCTGGCGATTGCGATGAACCGCATCGGAGCCAAGGCGGTGTCGGGCGAAGGGGGCGAAGATGCGTTGCGTTTCAAACCCTATCCCAGCGGCGACAATGCCAACAGCGCGATCAAACAGATCGCCAGCGGGCGATTTGGCGTCACCGCCGAATATCTGGGCGCGTGTGAGGAAATAGAGATAAAGGTCGCCCAAGGTGCAAAGCCGGGTGAAGGCGGGCAGCTCCCCGGCTTCAAAGTCACCGACATGATCGCGCGGCTGCGCCATGCGACGCCCGGCGTCACGCTGATTTCCCCGCCGCCGCACCATGATATTTATTCGATCGAGGATCTGGCGCAGCTAATCTATGATTTGAAACAGATTAACCCGCGCGCGCGGGTGTGCGTCAAACTCGTCTCCTCCGCAGGGATCGGCACGGTGGCCGCCGGCGTGGCAAAGGCGCATGCCGACGCCATCCTCATCTCCGGCCATGTCGGCGGCACCGGGGCCAGCCCGCAGACCAGTATCAAATATGCCGGAACCCCGTGGGAAATGGGCCTGTCCGAAGTCAATCAGGTGCTCACGCTCAATGGCCTGCGCCATCGGGTGAAGTTGCGCACCGACGGCGGGCTGAAAACCGGGCGCGATGTTGTCATCGCCGCGATTTTGGGGGCCGAAGAATTTGGCATCGGGACGATGAGCCTGATCGCCATGGGCTGCATCATGGTGCGCCAATGCCACAGCAATACCTGTCCTGTCGGCGTGTGTACGCAGGATGAAAAATTGCGCGCCAAATTCACCGGCAGCCCCGAAAAGATCATCAATTTGATGAGCTTCATTGCAGAGGAAGTACGCGAAATATTGGCCCGGCTCGGCTTTCGTTCGCTCGATGAAATCATCGGGCGCACCGAATTGCTGAAACAGGTCAGCCGGGGGGCCGAACATCTCGACGACCTCGACCTCAATCCGATTTTGGCCAAGGTGGATGCACCCGATGCCGCGCGGCGGTTCAATATATCGACCCACCGCAATCCGGTGCCCGACGGGCTGGACGCGCAAATGCTGCGCGATGCAAAGCCGGTTTTCGAACGGCGCGAACGCATGCAATTAACCTATGCGGTGCGCAACACCGACCGCGCGGTCGGCACACGTCTTTCCGCCGAAGTCACCGCGCAATATGGCATGGCCGCGCTCGCAGCGGGGCATATCCATGTCCGCCTGCGCGGCACGGCGGGGCAATCGCTGGGCGCATTCCTCTGTCAGGGCATCACGCTCGAAGTATTTGGCGATGCCAATGATTATGTCGGCAAGGGTCTGTCGGGCGGGCGGATCGTCGTGCGCCCGACGGTGCGTTCCCCCCTCCTCACCCGCGACAACAGCATCATCGGCAACACCGTCCTTTATGGCGCGACATCGGGGCAATTATTCGCCGCCGGCCAAGCGGGGGAGCGTTTTGCGGTACGCAATTCGGGCGCAGATGTCGTCGTCGAAGGGTGCGGGGCCAATGGCTGCGAATATATGACCGGCGGCACGGCGGTCATATTGGGCGACGTCGGGGCCAATTTCGGCGCGGGGATGACCGGCGGCATGGCCTTTGTCTTTGATGAGGGTGAACGTTTTGCCGCCCACGCCAATGGCGACACCATCATCTGGCAGCGCGTCAGCACCGCGCATTGGGCAGCCGATTTGCGCAGCCGGGTGGAGGCGCATGTCATTGCCACCGACAGCGGATGGGCCAAGGAAGTCTTGCGCGACTGGGACCGCAATCTGGGTAAATTCTGGCAGGTGGTGCCAAAGGAAATGCTCGAACGCCTGTCCCACCCGCTAACCGACCCGGCATTGGCAGCGGCAGAATAGGGGGCGGATGTGCGCGCCCAACTGGGGGCAAAACACCCGTTTGTGTCGAGCGGAGTCGAGACAAGGACGGGTTCATACCCCTCCCCATGGGGGGAGGAATAAGGTGCATCGCGGCGGTTCCCCTCCCCGTATCGGGGAGGAATTAATGATGCCCGCGCCCATATTCCCTTTTACGTCACATATGTTTAGCACCCCTAGTAATGACCGATAATGATTTTGACCCCGCCCGTATGTTCCGCGCGATGCAGGGATATGGCCATGCCGGGCTGCTCGGCCTCACCTATGTCGCGCATGGCAGCGATTGGGCCGAAATTGCCATGCCCTTCAACGACGCCCTGGTGGGGGATGTAGCGGCCAGCACCATGGCGACGGGCGCGATTTCGGGGTTGATGGACATGTGCTGCGGCCTTGCGGTCTGGACGCGGCTCGGCCATTTTCGTCCGCAGGCAACGCTCGACCTGCGGATAGATTATCTGCGCGCCGCCCACCCGCGTGCCGACATGGCCGCGCGCGTCACCTGTTACCGCGTGACCCGCGACATCGCCTTTGTTCACGGCATGGCGCATGATGGCGATGCCGATGATGCGGTGGCGCATGTTGCCGCCACTTTCATGTTTACAGGGGCACCGATGCTGCTCGACGGGGATGGCCGCCGCCCCGGTTTTGCCGGTGCAAAGGTCGCCGAACGATGAACGAAACCTTCCCCCCATATGCCGCGACCATGGGTATCCGTATCCTCCATCCGGGCGAAGTATCGCGCGGTCCGGTGCTTGAAATGCCCTTTGCCAGCGGGTTGTCGGGCCGCCCCGGCATGCTCCACGGCGGGGCGATTTCGGGACTGCTTGACATGACGGCGAGCGCGACCTTGGCGCACATCCTTGCCCAGCGGGGAGCCGCACCCCAGTTTAAGCCGATTGGTATCACCATTGATTTTCTGCGCGGTGGCCTCAAGCAAACGACCTTTGCGCG
>CAUJJQ010000289.1 GCA_963205285.1 Pseudomonadota bacterium
CCCGATGATGTGGGCAGTGTCATCACCATGGGCACGCCATTTTCCGGGTCACGCCGTGCCAACCATGGCTGGCGCGCATACCGGATGATCGCCGGGCACAGCGTCGATAATCCGCCGATCGCCATGCTGGATACGCCCAAGCCGCCGGTGCCGACCTTTGCCCTTTGGTCGGCACGTGATGGCGTCGTCGCCCCGGCGTGTGCGATGGGGGGCGATGATGAACGCGACCATGCGCTGGAACTGGACTGCCGCCACCTTGGCTTTGCTTATGACAGGGGGAGCGTCGCGGCAGTCATCCAATGTTTGCAATTGGTTGCGGGTTAAGCCGCAAAATTATCGACCAATGTCTGGGGCACACGCGACAGGCGGCCGCTTGCTTTGTCGATCAGCGCCCAATCGGTCTTGGTGCGCACATGCACCTGCCCCGTATCCCCCACAAAATGCATGTAACGCTGAAAGCGTGCACCGCTCGCCCGTTCGGGCACCCAAGTGTGGCAGGTGACCCCTTCACCCAATGCCAGTTGGCGCGCATAATCAATTTCGTGGCGCACGACGAACCATATCCAGCGGGACTGGTCATCCGCGCTCGCCGCGCTTTGCCAGTGCGCGGTGGCCGCCTGTTCCATCCACTGCACCCAGACCGCATTATTGACATGGCCCAGCACGTCGATGTGCTGCGCCTCAGCAATAAAATGCAGTTGAAAGGCGTGGGCGGGCGGTTCCATCAATCCTTATGGTCGTTCAATTCCTTGCCAGTCAGATTGGCAACGTGGAGCACATTGGTTGACCCTGGTGTGCCAAATGGGACACCGGCGAGCATGATGAGTTTTGAACCCGCGCTGCCGAACCCGTGGCGCAGCGCCATGCGCCGCCCCTTGGCAATCATTTCCTCAAAACTGCCGATGTCGCGGGTTTGGACGGCATGCGCGCCCCACAACAGGCCCATCCGCCGTGCCGCATCCAGCTTTGGCGTCAATACCAGCATGGGCACACCGGGGCGCTCGCGCGACACCCGCCGCGCGGTCGAACCGCTGGCGGTAAAACAGATGATGGCATCTGCCCCGACGATCTGGGTGATATTGCCCGACGCTTCGGCCATTGCATCGGCGGTGGTCGGATCCGCCTTGGTCTCCGTAAATTGGATGCGCGCACGGTAACCGGGGTCGGATTCCACATTTTGGGCGATGCGATCCATGATCGTCACCGCCTCCACCGGCCATGCGCCCGCCGCCGTTTCGGCGGACAGCATCACCGCATCGGCCCCGTCATAGACCGCATTGGCAACGTCGGACACTTCGGCGCGCGTCGGCGTGGGCGCAACAATCATTGATTCGAGCATCTGGGTCGCCACCACCACCGGCTTGCCCATGGTGCGCGCCATGGCGACGATGCGTTTTTGTGCGGGCGGCACCGCTTCGGGGGGCAATTCGACCCCCAGATCGCCGCGCGCCACCATGCACGCGTCGGCGAGTTCCAAAATCTCCTCGAGCCGGTCGAGCGCCTGCGGCTTTTCCAGTTTCACCAGCACACCCGCGCGCCCCTTTATCAGCGCGCGCGCTTCGGCGACATCCTCTGGTCGCTGGACAAAGCTGAGCGCGATCCAATCGGCATGCTGTTCCAGCGCAAAGGCGAGGTCGCGGCGATCCTTTTCGGTCAGCGCGGCGAGCGGGACGATGGTGTCGGGCAGGTTCAGCCCCTTGCGGTCGGACAGCGGGCCACCGACGATAACTTCTGTATCGACATGGGTTTCGCCCGTCGCGGTCACGCGCAGCACCAATTTGCCATCGTCGAGCAATAATCTCTGGCCAATTTCCAGGCTGGCGAGCACCGCATGTTGCGGCACTTCGACGCGGGTCGCATCGCCGGGCTGCGCGTCCATATCCAGCCGGAATGCCGCGCCTTTTTCCAACTGCACCGGCGGCGCGGC
Organism: Pseudomonadota bacterium; assembly: GCA_963205285.1. Lineage (GTDB taxonomy): Bacteria > Pseudomonadota > Alphaproteobacteria > Sphingomonadales > Sphingomonadaceae > Sphingopyxis. The sequence continues at coordinate 1,928 of CAUJJQ010000289.1, forward strand.
AAAGCTGCCAACGCGGATTTTCGGCCCCTGCAAATCCGCCAATATCGTTGTCGGACGGCCCAATTCCTTTTCGAGCGCGCGGATGGTGGCGACATTGGCCGCATGGGTCGCATGGTCGCCATGGCTCATATTCAGGCGAAAGGCATCGGCACCTGCAATGAACAAGGCGCGTATCATTTCTGCGCTGCTGCTCGCCGGGCCAAGCGTCGCCAATATACGCACCTTGCGGCGACGTGGCGGTAGTTTTTGCGATCCTGCTATCGCCACAATTTCCCCAATCGGCTTGAATTTATGTTCGTTCCATGGCGAAGGGGATGGCGATTGGCAACTAGGGACAACTGGGACAATTTTATGCACGACATCGACGATCTGCCCGATTCCTCCGCCGCCGCCGCATTCCGGCAATTGGTGCGCCATTTGCAGCACCGCCGCGATGCCGCCAACATTGACCTGATGGGGCTGGCGGGATTTTGCCGGAACTGTCTGGCTGATTGGGTGATGGCCGCCGACCCGTCGATCGACAAAGAACATGCGCGCCACATCATCCACGGCATGGATGGTGCGGCGTGGAAGGCGGGGCAGCCGCCCGCAACGCCCGAACAATTGGCGCGGATGGAAGAGTCGCTGGCAAAAAATGCGCGAACCGGTTAAGCGCCGCGTCCGAATTGATTCACTCTTGCCGCAGGGAAGCCGAATGTCCGAAGAAGCCACCACCACCGACAATCAATTGCGCCTGTTCATTGAACGCGTCGAGCGGCTGGAAGAAGAGAAAAAGGGCATCGCCGATGATATTCGCGATGTCTATGCCGAAGCCAAGGCGATGGGCTATGACGCCAAAATCATGCGGCAGATTGTCCGCCTGCGCAAGATGAGCCTGAATGATCGTCAGGAAATGGAAGCCTTGCTCGACACGTATAAATCGGCGCTCGGCATCGGTTAATCGCGCGGCGACGCGATATTTTTTTAGGAAGACTTATGGCAGGTCACAGCAAATTTAAGAACATCATGCACCGCAAGGGCGCGCAGGATAAAAAGCGCAGTTCGCTGTTTTCCAAGCTGGCGCGTGAAATTACCGTTGCGGCGAAAATGGGCCTGCCCGACCCGGACGCCAATGCCCGCCTGCGCGCGGCGGTCAACGCTGCCAAGGCGCAATCCATGCCCAAGGATAATATCCAGCGCGCCATCGACAAGGCGGCGGGCAATGACGGCGAAAATTACGAAGAAATGCGTTACGAAGGCTATGGCCCCGGCGGGGTCAGCCTGATTGTTGAGGCGCTGACCGACAATCGCAACCGCACCGCGACCAACATTCGCACCGCTTTTTCCAGAAATGGCGGCAATTTGGGCACGTCAGGCAGCGTCGCCCATGGTTTCGACCGGCTGGGGCAGATTGTTTATGGCGCGGGCGCGGGGGATGGCGATGCCGTCTTTGAAGCCGCGCTCGAAGCCGGTGCCGATGATGTGGAATCGAGCGAGGATGGTCATGAAATCTGGACCAGCGTTGATGCGCTGCACATGGTGGCCAAGGCGCTGGAAGCATCACTGGGCGCGGCTGAAAGCGTCAAGCTGGCATGGCGCCCGACGATGACCAGCGAAATCGCCGATGTCGCAGTGGCGCAGACTTTGTTCAAACTCGTCGATACGCTCGATGATGATGATGATGTGCAGGCGGTCTGGGGCAATTATGTCATCCCCGATGCGGTGATGGAAATATTGTGAGCCTGCGTTCGCTGCTCGGCGGGCAAAGCAGGGCAGAACGCCAGCGAACCATGCTGGATGCGCGCGCGCCGATCATCATTTTGGGGCTGGACCCCGGCCTTGGCACGACCGGCTGGGGCGCGATTTTGCGCGAAGGCAACCGCCTCCAACATATCGACAATGGCGAAATCAACACCAATGCCGAC
>CAUJJQ010000290.1 GCA_963205285.1 Pseudomonadota bacterium
TGTCGGACGGCATGATGACAATGGGTTCGATGGCATGCAGCTCATCGCCGACATCCGCCTGATTTACGACAATTATGATTTTGGCACCGAAATCCTCGTCGCCAGCGTCCGTCACGGCATCCACGTCCTCGAAGCCGCGAAAATCGGCGCCGATGTCATGACCGCGCCCCCCGCCGTCATCCGTGGGCTGGTCAAACATGTGCTGACCGACAAGGGGATCGAAGGTTTCCTAGCCGACTGGGCAAAGACCGGTCAGAAAATCGGCTAATTCTACCAAGCGGTCGGGGCGGCATCCAGCACGGTAAAGCCGCCGCCCCGCACCTCACTCACCTCGAGCGCGCGGACCGCAATCCCCCGATTGTCAAAGCGGAATATGCCATCGACCCCGCCGAAACCTTCGGCAGCAAACAGCCGGTTTTGCGGGAAATTGGTTCCCGGCCGCCAATCACGCGCCATGCGGACAGTCAGCAGCACCGCGTCATAGCCAAGGCTGGCGATACGATATGGGGTGCGGCCATAACGTTCGCGATATCGTGCAGACATTTGCGCAAACAGCCCATCCGAAACGCTGGCGAACCATGCCCCTTGCATCGCCGCATTGGCGGCAATCGCCGATTCATTATTCCACAATTCAGTGCCCAAAATCCGCGCATTTGCGGCCCCGGCACCACGCAACAGGGGGATGGCGCGGATGACGGTGCTACCAGCATCGGCGATCAATATCGCATCCATACCGCCGGTACGCGCTAATTGCCGCGCTGCACCCGACAGGCCTGCCGCCGAACGGTCATAACTTTGAGAGGAAACCAGCGTGCCGCCAGCCTGTGTCACCGCCGCGCGCATCGCAGCGAGCGCGCGGTCGCCATAAACGCTGCGCGGCACCAACGCGCCGAAATTATTGACCCCATGCGCGCGAGCATAGGCGATAACACGGTTCACCGATTGGCCGGGTTCAAAGCCCAGCAAATATGTGCCGTTTCCGGCAACGCTGCTATCGTTCGAAAAGCTGATCAACGGCACATTGGCGGCGCTGGCAATCGGGGCAACAGCGCGCACATCATCTGCCAGCAGCGGGCCGAGGATAAGCTTATTCCCCTCCGCAATTGCCTGTTGCGCCGCAGCAGCAGCACCTGCGCCGGTGTCATAAATGGTGATGCGCACCCTGTCCGAACGCGAATCGAGGATCGCCATCGTCGTTGCATTGGCTATTGATTCGCCCACCGCCGCATCGGGCCCGGTTTGCGGCACCAACAGCGCAACACGATGCCGCTGCGTATCGGTTGGCAAGCCGGTCGCAACTTCGGGTGTCGTGGTGGTTTCGGGCGGCGGCGCGGTGGTGCGTGGCACCATCGTGTTACAGGCGGCGAGCATCAGCCCCAAAAACAGCATGGCAAAATGCCGTAGCCAGAGCGAGCCTTGCCGCCCCATGCCATTATCTGCCATGTTCGCCATCATGTCACTGCCTCCCAAAGCCGGTCTCTATATCGTTCCAACGCCGATCGGCAACCTTGACGATCTAAGTAAGCGTTCGCATGCGCTTTTGGCCGCTGCGGATGTCATTGCGTGTGAGGATACACGCGTTACGGGCAAATTGCTCCACCTGATTGGCCTTAAACGCCCCTTGGTTCGCCATGACGATCATGCAAGCGATGCAGCGCGCGCCATGCTGATTGCCCGCGCGGCCAATGAAATTGTCGTACTATGCTGTGATGCGGGCACGCCGCTCATCTCCGACCCCGGATACCGGCTGGTGCGTGATGCCCGCGCCGCAGGGGTGCATATATCCGCGCTGCCCGGACCCAATGCCGCCATTACCGCGCTGTCGATGTCCGGATTGCCCAGCGATCGTTTCCTGTTCGTCGGCTTTTTGCCCGCCCGCGCCGGACCGCGCAAAAGCGCGCTCCAAGAAATTGCAGCCGTCCCGGCGACGTTGGTCTTTTACGAAAGTGCACAGCGGCTTGGCGCCAGCCTGAGCACAATGGCGGAAATTTTGGGTGATCGCGATGGCTTTGTCGCGCGCGAAATCAGCAAGCTCCACGAAACGGGCGTGTCAGGAATCCTAAGCGAACTTGCACAAAATTTTGCGGCCCCGCCCAAGGGGGAAATTGTAATCATCGTCGCCCCGCCCAAGACGGAGGAGAGCGCGCCCATGGACGATGATGCTCTGCGCGATTTACTGCGCGCCGCGATGGTGCGCGCGCCGCCCGCCCGCGCCGCGCGCGATGTGGCGCGCCAAAGCGGCGCAGCACGTGACCGGCTCTATGCGATGGCACTCGAAATTCAGGGCAAGGCATGAACCGCGCACGCGCGGAGGCGCAAGGACGGCGGGCCGAGCAGTGGGCGGCGCTGTATCTGCGAGCAAAAGGTTGGCGGATTCTGGCGCGACGCGCGCGGGTCGGCCATGGGGAGGTAGATATTATCGCGCGGCGCGGCCACACCATCGCCTTTGTAGAGGTAAAATGGCGCGCCAATGCTGCGGCACTGACCGACGCCATCCATGCACATAGCCTGCGCCGGGTGGTCGCCGCAGCCGAAATATTGGCCCCCCGATATGCCAAAGCGGCCGATCAGGTACGAATTGATGCCATTTTACTTGCACCATGGCGTTGGCCGCACCATCTCCCTCATATCTGGGTCAAAGAAGGATAGTCGGACAGATGCGCGTCGCCGTTCAAATGGACCAGATGGAAAATATCCATATTTCAGGCGACAGCAGCTTTGCCCTGATGCTGGAAGGACAGGCGCGCGGATATAGCATGTGGCATTATCTGCCCGAAACGCTCAGTTTTGATTCTGATGGCGATAACGCACGCCTGACGGCGCTGGCCCA
>CAUJJQ010000291.1 GCA_963205285.1 Pseudomonadota bacterium
GAAAGGGGTGCCCTTGTCGTGCCCCTGCGCAAGCAGGGGCCCAGTGATAAGCGCGCTTTTCTGTCGCCCCTAGGCTCCTGCTTTCGCAGGAGCACAGATAGGAGCGCCTCCTGCTTTCGCAGGAGCACAGATAGGAGCGCCTCCTGCTTTCGCAGGGGCACAGACAGGAGCGCCTCCTGCTTCCGTAGGAGCACGGTTAAGACCCCTCCTGCATATACCGATGCACAGCCCCCATTGTCATCCCCGCGAAGGGGCATGTGGTTGGACTGCCCCCAGCAGTCCAAGTCCAGTCCGGGGGACTGGACGACCATATGCCGATCCAGTGAAAGGGAAATCCCCACCCCCACCCCCAACCCCTCCCCTGAAGGGGAGGGGGATAGAATCTCTGCGCCTCCGCGCCTCTCTCGTGAACCCGGAATTATGCGCGAGCATCGAAGATGGATTCCCGCATGCACGGGAATGACAACAGGGTCTAATGGCTAAAGCGCGCCGAACCTTGCCTTAAACCCATCCGCATCCCCGCGCGCCAAAAATGCCGCCTGTTCGACCCAGGCATCGCGGGTGATGCGCCCGGCAAATTGGCCCAGATGCGCGTCGATTTCGGCAATGTCGGCATCACTCCACGCGGCAATCTGGTCAAAACGGGTCACCCCCAGATCGTCCAGTAACGCGGCCAGTTTTGGCCCCAGACCCTTTATCCGGCGCAGATCATCGGCTGGGCCGCTGGCAGGTTCGGCGATGCGCGGTTTGTCGCTGGCGGCGGGAACCGGAACGGCTTCGGATTTTGTGGCGGAAAAATCTGCCGCGCTGGCCAATATAATATCGGGCTTGCGTGGTTCGAGGCGCGGACGATTGGGGTCGGCCAGCCTTTGCCCCGGCGCATTGGCGCGCCAGCGCAAAAACAGCCAGATGACTATCAGCGCGACGAGCGCGACAACAGCGAAGATAATATAGATATTTTGCGTCATAAGATTATTTCACTCCGCGCCAGCCAATATCCTTGCGGTAAAAACCATCGGCAAAATCGACCCGCTCGACCAAGGCATAGGCGGCGGCCTGTGCGCTTGCCAAATCAGCCGCCTGCGCCCCGATGTTGAGGACGCGGCCGCCATTTGCCACCAATGCCCCACCGGCTTGCGCGGTTCCGGCATGGAAAATCTGGCAATGCGCGGGCACAGCATCGGGCAGGCGGATTGCCCCACCCTTGGCCGGCGCGGCGGGATAGCCCTTTGCCGCCATGACGATGGTAATTGCGCTGTCATCGCTGAAGGGTGCATCGCATGCATCCAGCCGCCCGGTTGCCGCTGCCAGCAGCAACGCCGCCAGATCGCCCCTATAGCGCGGCAATAAAACCTGACATTCGGGGTCCCCGAAACGGCAATTATATTCAACCAGCTTTGGCCCCTCTGCCGTCAGCATCAGTCCGGCATACAGGACGCCGACATATGGACTGCCCGCTGCGGCCATTGCTGCAACGGTCGGGCGGATGATGTTTTCCATCGCCGCCGCTTCCAATTCGCCGGTCAGGCAAGGGGCGGGTGAATAAGCGCCCATGCCACCGGTATTTGGCCCTGTATCCCCATCCCCCACCCGCTTATGATCCTGCGCCGAACCAAAGGGGAGGATGGTTTTGCCGTCGCACAGGGCAAAGAGGCTGACCTCTTCGCCGACCATAAATTCCTCGATGACGATGCTGGTGCCCGCCGCGCCGAAACTGCCGTCGAACATGTCGCGCACCGCCGCCACTGCTTCTGCCGCGTCGGTTGCGATGATGACCCCCTTGCCCGCGGCCAGCCCATCGGCCTTTATCACCACCGGCAGGCCAAAGCGCGACAGGTCGGCAATCGCTGAGTCAGCGTCATCATGGCGGGCAAAGGCGGCGGTGGGGATGGCGTGGGCAGCGCATAGCGCTTTGACGAAACCCTTGCTCCCCTCCAACATCGCGGCAGCAGCCGATGGGCCGAACACTGCGATACCGGCGGCGCGCAGCACATCGGCCAACCCTGCGACCAGTGGCGCTTCGGGGCCGACGACGACAAGGCCGACGGCGGTATCGGTGCAAAATTGGGCGACGGCGGCAAAATCATTGGTATCGACATCGATGATTGTTGCGTGCTGGGCGATACCCGGGTTGCCCGGCGCGGCGCTGAGGCGGGTAAGCGTGGGGGATTGCGCCAGCTTCCATGCCAGAGCATGTTCGCGCCCGCCCGCACCGATGAGGAGGATATGCATTGCCCGAAAAAACCCCTGCCGCTGATGATGCCCAAATGGGCCTGCGCGGCGCGGTAGCGCAAGGGCGCGTTTCCGACAATATCGGCGACAATGGCGCCGCGCCGCTGTCGGTCAGTGAATTGTCCGCCGCACTCAAACGGCAGGTGGAGGGGGCGTTCGGCCATGTGCGCGTGCGCGGCGAAGTTTCAGGCTTCAAGCGCCCGGCATCGGGCCACCTTTATTTTGCGCTGAAAGACGCGGACGCGGTGCTCGACGCGGTGATGTGGCGCGGGTCGGCGGGGCGCATCGGCTTTGCGATGGAAGATGGGGCGGATGTCATCGCCACCGGGCGGCTCACCACTTACCCCGGGCGCTCCAAATATCAGATTGTCGTCGAAAATGTCGAATTGGCGGGGGAGGGGGCGTTGCTCGCCCTCCTCGAAAAAACAAAGGCGCGGCTGGCGGCAGAGGGGCTGTTCGCGGGTGAACGTAAACAGCCCATCCCCTTTTTCCCGCGCACCATAGGCGTTGTCACGTCGCCCACCGGCGCGGTGATTCGCGACATTCTGCACCGTCTGGCAGACCGTATGCCGACCCATGTGCTGGTCTGGCCGGTGCTGGTGCAGGGGCAGGGGGCGGCGGAACAAGTCGCCGCAGCGATTCGGGGGTTTGACGCAATAGACGGGCAAAATGGCGTGCCGCGCCCCGACCTTGTCATAGTTGCGCGCGGCGGCGGTTCGATAGAGGATCTGTGGGCATTTAATGAGGAGATTGTGGTCCGCGCCGCCGCAGCATGCCGCATCCCGCTCATCTCAGCGGTCGGGCATGAAACCGACACGACCTTGATCGATTATGCGGCGGATTTGCGCGCGCCGACCCCGACGGCGGCGGCGGAACAGGCTGTGCCGGTGCGCCAGATGCTGGTTGATGACCTGACCGACCTGTCGCTGCGCGGGGCGCGCGCGATGCGCCGTTTGACCCAGGAAAATAGATTGCGGCTGGGCGATTGGGGACAGCGGTTGCCCGGACTTGACCGGCTGCTCGCCCCGCAGCGCCAGATGCTCGACGATGGCGCAGCGCGTTTGCAACAGGCGTTTCGCCTGCGTTTGGCAGAGGGGCACCGCGCGCTCGCCCGTGTAACAGGCGCGCTCAGCCCCGCGCTGATCGCCAACCAGGTGCGCGGTGCGCGCGAAAGGCTGGATGGAAATTGGCGGCTGCTCGGCGCGCTCGACCCCCGGCAATTGCTGGCGCGCGGTTATGCCATGGTGCGCGATGCCCATGGCCGAATTTTGGCGAGCGCCACGGCGGCGGCGGCGGCGGGGCGGGTGCAGATACGCTTTGCCGATGGCGCGGTGGATGCGGTGGTTGGCGGTGCCCCCCCCGCGCGCACCGCAAAGCCAGTCCCACCACCCAAAACGCCGCCACCTACCCCCCCACCTACGCCGCAGGGCGACCTGTTCGGTTGAGGGGTTGAACTCGAAATCCGCCTAGTGGCGAATTTCGGCGCGGCACCAGCCCACTCCCGCCTGAAGGTTACGTGATT
>CAUJJQ010000292.1 GCA_963205285.1 Pseudomonadota bacterium
AGCGTTTCGATATTGTGCGCGATGGAGCCGACCAGCCCTTCGCCCAGCGCCAATTTGGTGACATGCACCGCCGCCTGATTAAGCCCGCGCGTTGCATAAAGTTCGAGCAGCCCGCCGCGTAGCAGATAAATCGAACACACCTCACTATCCAGCGCCTCGCCGATTGATTGGGTGACCTGATTGAGCTTTGCCTGCGCATTGGTATTCGCCGCCATCACATCATGCAGGCGGCGCAAAATCTGCCGTGCGGCCTGTGCGGCGCTACTGGGCGGTGGTGGGGCGAGTGTCATGCTGGCAGCCGAATAGCAGAATGGGGCGTGGCCTGCCAACTTCCGATTATTTTGATGGGGGCAGTAATTCTTTGGGACGGCGGGGCAGGGGTGTCTGGCGCGTAGCAGTGGTGGAGGGGTTTTAGATTCGCGCCAAGTCGCCCCAAGCCAAAACGCCGCTAGGAGGTTGGGGCAATTGCTCCAACCTCGTCATTCCCGCGAAAGCGGGCATCCATCGCCGATAGGTGCGTTTTGAACCATGTTTCGCGCAGAGGCGCGGAGGGCGCAGAGGGCGCAGAGATTCTATTCCCCCTCCCGCATGCGGGAGGGGGTTAGGGGGTGGGCGTTTTCACACTGGGGTGGGCGTTTTTCACTGGATTCCGGCCTTCGCCGGAATGACGAAGGCGGGAAGCATCTTACCTATGCCCCGGCGCAGGGCCGGATAGCAAAATTACGCCCCGCCCGGCGGCGTCGTGGGCGGCGGCGATATCGGTGCTGGCGCAGGATAGGGCGCAGGTGTCGCCACCACCGGCGCGGGTTGCAGCGCCTGCCAGCGCGCCAAATCCGCCCGATATTGGTCATAAGCGGCGTAAAAATTGGCAAATGGCTGGTCGAGCAGCGCTAGGTGGGTTGCCGCAAAGGTGAGAATGCTGGCCGATGGTTCGCTGGCAGCCAGCGCGGCCTCTGCATCAGCGGTCGGGCAGAATGTCGCCAGCACCGGCGGCTGGGCAAAATAATTATAGAGCCGGGTCGATAATGTATCGCGCGCCGAAATGCCGTTGGTGCCGGTCTTGCGTCCCTGATCACGGATGACCCAGCGTTCGGCAGCGGCAATCGCGCTGCGGTTATTGCCCAGAAAACGCGTATAATTATCGATCAAAATCGGGTCATTCGGCCCCCGGCAATTGAGCGCCGCGACGTTCAAACCAATGCGCAACTGCCACAAGGCCTGTTCGGGTGACAGGTCGATATTGGGGGTCATCCGCCGACCCAGCGCGTCCAACCCCGGAATGGTCAGCGTTGGCGATGAACTGTTGGGCGGCATCGGCATCGGCATCGGCGCGGGGGCAGGTGCTGGCGCGGGGGCAGGCGCTGGCGGCGGCAAAGGGGGCGGTGGCGGCGGCGCACAGGCGCTGACCATCGCCAGCGCGACCAAAGTCATCGCGCTTGCCCCCGCCAATTTGCTCAACGGCAGTTTCGCGTTGAACCGGTTCATATTTAACCAGCGGCGCTTGGCCATCCCACTTTCCCTCCCCACAACCGGCTTCCCAAGCCGGTGGAATGCCGCCATGCCAATGAAGCGGCGCTTAATCAATATTGCCTACAAATATGGTCGCAAAGTGCGCGCGCCTTGTCGGATATTTTATCCGAAACTATCGTTTCGGATGGCACGGCACCAGCCCACTCCCCCACCCGGCCACCCACGGGATCGTATCTTATGGGAGGCCGGGTGGGGGAGTGGGCCGGAGCAGCACCGAAATTCGCATCTTTGCGAATTGCGAAAAAATCACCCTCTGCGCACAAAGGCGGCTTCGGCTTCGTCGGCGAGCGCGCGTAAAATGTCCGCGACCGGCTCCTCCGCCTTGACCATGCCGACCGATTGTCCGGCCATCATCGACCCGTTTTCAATGTCACCGTCGATAACCGCGCGGCGCAGTGCGCCCGCCCAATAGGTTTCGATCTGCAATTGCGCCTCGCCCATGTCGATGGTGCCCGCGTCGAGCAATTGCGCCACCTCCACCTGTTTGGCGGTAAAAGCCTCCGTCCCCGCGTTTTTGAGCGCGCGTACGGGGATGACGGGCAGGCGCGGGTCAATCTGCACGCTGGCGACCGCTTCGCGCGCCGATGCGCGGATGAAGGCGCGTTTGAAATCTGGGTGGGCGATGGATTCATGCGCGCAGACAAAGCGGGTGCCGAGTTGCACCCCCGCTGCCCCCATTTCGAGGAAGGCGGCAATCGCTTCGCCCCGCGCAATCCCGCCCGCGACGAAAATCGGCAGTTCATCGGCAAGGTCGGGCAATATTTCCTGCGCCAAAACGCTGGTCGAAACCGGGCCGATGTGGCCGCCAGCCTCCATCCCCTCTATCACCAGCGCATCAACGCCAGATCGGGCCAATTTCTTGCCCATGGCGAGCGTCGGGGCAAAGCAGATGACGCGCGCGCCGCCCGCCTTTATCGCCTCTATACTGCCCTTGGGCGGCAGCCCGCCGGCCAGCACGACATGGCTGACATTGTGCCGCGCACAAACGTCAATCAGCGCGAAGAGGTCGGGGTGCATGGTGATGAGGTTGACGCCGAACGGCCGGTCGGTCAGCGCCTTTGTTGCCGCAATTTCCGCGTCGAGCAGTTCGATGGGCATCGCCCCGCAGGCGATGACGCCAAAGCCACCGGCGTTGGATATGGCGGCGACCAGATGGCGTTCGGAAACCCAGCTCATCGCGCCGCCCAGTATGGCGAGGTCGCAGCCCAGAAATGCCGTGCCGCGCGCCATATGGTGGGTGAGGCGGGGCCGGCTGCTCACGCTGCCACCTCTGCATCCAAACCATAAGCGCTGTGCAATGTGCGCACCGCGAGTTCGGTAAAATCCTCCTCAATCAGGACGCTGACCTTTATCTCGCTGGTCGAAATCGCCTGAATATTGATGCCGCGTGCGGCCAGCGCCTCAAACATCGTAGCGGCAACGCCCGCATGGCTTTTCATGCCGACGCCAACCACCGATCTTTTGGCAATATTGGCTTCGTGCAAAATGCGGTTGTAGCCGATGGTAGCGCGCGCATTTTCCAATATCGACAGGCTGTTGGCGAGGTCGGCACGCGGCACGGTAAAGGTGACGTCAGTTTCGCCCTTATCACGCCCGACGTTCTGGATGATCATATCGACGTTGATCGCGGCAGCGGCCAATGGCCCGAAAATATGCGCCACCGCGCCCGGTTGGTCGGGGACGCGGGTGAGGATGATCTTTGCCTCATTCTTGTCATAGGCGATGCCGGTGATGAGTTGGCGTTCCATCTGCAATTCCTCAATTTCCTGATCGCTGACGATCAATGTTCCGGGCAGGGCGGATGCGTCGGGCGCGGCGTCGGGGTCGATAAAGCTCGATAAAACCTGAACGCGCACGCCATATTTCATCGCAAGCCCGACCGAACGGGTTTGCAGCACCTTTGCCCCGACGCTCGCCAGTTCGAGCATTTCTTCATAGGTAACATGGCTCAATTTTGCGGCGCGCGCGACAATGCGCGGGTCGGTGGTGTAAACGCCATCGACATCGGTATAAATGTCGCATCGGTCCGCGCCAATGGCGGCGGCAAGCGCGACCGCGCTGGTGTCCGACCCGCCGCGCCCCAGGGTGGCGACGCGACCATCCTCCATCAAGCCCTGAAACCCCGGCACCACCGCGACTTCGCCCGATGCCATGGCGGTGCTGATCGCGTCGGGCGATATTTCGGCAATCCGCGCCTTGGCATGCGCATCGATGGTCTTGATCGGCAATTGCCAGCCCAGCCAGCTGCGCGCGCGCGCACCCATGGATTGCAGCGTCAGGGCGAGCAGCCCCGATGTCACTTGCTCGCCCGATGCGACGACAACATCATATTCAGCCGGGTCGAACATCGGGTTGGCTTCGCGGCAAAATTGCACCAGCCGGTCGGTTTCACCCGCCATGGCGGAAACGACGACCGCCACCTCGTCACCCGCATCGACGGCGCGTTTAATGATCGCCGCGACGGTGCGAATACGCTGCGTCCCGGCCATCGACGTGCCACCAAATTTCATGACGATCCGCGCCATCTTACCCCTTTTTCTCTGGCTATCGGCCCATTGCTGCACTGCAACGCAACCGGCGCTGCGCTGTTACGCAGGCCATCACGCTCTGGCAAGGGGGGGAGAGGCTTGCTAGGAGTGGGAAATATGGAGATTTTGACCAAATGACGGCCACCATCCGCCCTGACGAAGCCGCGCATTTTGGCGCGCTGGCCGCCGATTGGTGGGACGCCGATGGGTCATCCGCCATGCTCCACCGGCTGAACCCGGCGCGACTGGGCTGGATGCGCGATGTTTTGAATGCGCAATTCGCGCTCGACCCGCGTGAATTTCGCGCGCTTGGCGGGCGGCGCCTGCTCGACGTTGGCTGCGGCGCGGGGCTGATTGCCGAACCGATGGCGCGGCTGGGCGCGGCGGTTACCGGCGTTGATGCGGCGGCGGAAAATGTCGCGGTGGCAGCGGCCCATGCAGCCGAACAGGGGCTGGTGATTGATTATCAGCATGGCGATATTGGCGATGCGCCATTTGCCGATGCGCTGGGGCAATTTGACATCGTCTCGTCGATGGAGGTGATCGAACATGTCGCCGACCCGGCGGCGTTTTTGGGCGCGCTGGCGGCACGACTGGCGGTGGGCGGCATCCTCCTCCTCTCCACCCCCAACCGCACCTTGCTCAGCAAGCTATTGCTCGTCGAAGCGGCGGAGCGGCTGGGCCAAGTGCCGCGCGGCACCCATGATTGGCAGCGTTTCCTGACCCCCGGCGAACTGGGGGAAATGGCGGCAGCGGCGGGGCTGTCGGTGGTGCGCCGCGACGGGCTGGGGCCGGACTTTGCCACGCGCGGGTTTCGCGCGGGGGGCAGTGATGCGCTTAACTATCTGATAGCTATGATTAAAAATTAACGTCGCCGTAATGGGCAGGCGGCAGTAACGCACCCATCCGTTCATCGAGCAGCGGGCGGAAACTGGGGCGTGATTTTAACGCTGCATACCAGTCGCGCACTTGGTCATGCCCCGCCCAATCGATCCCGCCCAGATAATCGGCGACCGACAGGTGCGCGGCGGCGGCAAGGTCGGCCATCGAAATGGCGTTGCCGACCAGCCAGCGATGGTGGTCGAGCGCCGCGCCCAGCATCTCCATATGTTCGGTGGTCGCACGCATCGCGGCGCGCAG
>CAUJJQ010000293.1 GCA_963205285.1 Pseudomonadota bacterium
CTCGTCATGCCGTTCTGCTGTGCCCTGTCCGGACGGATTACGCAATCAATGTACGAAGCGTGCCACCACTTCCCGGTACGAGCGGCTCACTTTAACCTGCGCCCCACTCTCAAGCACAAGGAAGCATTCGCCATTGGTGTGCGGTTTTACTTGGCGCACCAACCCCAGATTGACGATTGTCGAACGGTGGACGCGCTGGAACACCCGCGGGTCGAGCCTTTTTTCCAGATCCTTCATCGTTTCGCGCAGAATCAGACTATTGTCGGCGGTATAGATGCACATATAATCGCCCGCCGCGTCAATCCGTTCGATGCTATCGACATCGACGCGGAAAATCTGCCCACGATCCTTGATGTTGATGAGCTTTTCAAAACGGCCGACCACTGGCACTGTTTCATCGCTTTCGGCGGCCATTTGCTCCGCTGCTTCGGGGGCAACTTCGGCAAGCACGCCCTTCAGCCGCTCCGCCTCTTCCGCCGATTTTTTGTGGCTAAGGCGGGTGCGCACCCGTTCCAGCGCGTCGGCCAACCTCTCAGGCTCCACCGGTTTCATCAGATAGTCGACCGCCTGCGCCTCAAAAGCGCGGATGGCGTGATCGGAAAAGGCGGTCACAAAAATCACCAGCGGCGGTTCGATATCGAGCAGTCCCTGCACCACCGAAAAACCATCAAACCCGGGCATTTGAATGTCGAGGAACACCAGATCGGGCTTGTGGGTCTTTATCTTGCGGATGGCTTCGCGGCCATTTTGCGCGGTGTCGATAATTTCCACATCGGCGTGCGCCTCCAGCCGGAGCATCAGCCCCTGTGTGGCGAGGCTTTCATCATCGACGAGGATGGTGCGGATGGTCATGCGCTTAATTTCTGCCTTTCATCTACCACCGCAACCCCCGGCGCATTGTCCAATATACGACATGGCAGCTCTATCGTCACGACAAAGCCATTATCCGCCATGCGTGCGTCAAAACTTTGCGCATCGCCATATGCTTGGATCAGCCGGTCGCGGATATTGGGCAGGCCAACCCCGGTTGATGGGGTGGCGAGCGCCGCGCCGCCGCGCAAGTCCGAACCACTGTCCGAAACGATGATACGCACATTTTGCCCGACCAGTTGCGCACGCACCTCTATATCCGCACCGGTTTCGGAAGGGGTCACCGCATATTTAATCGCGTTTTCGATGATAGGCTGGAGGAGGAGGGAGGGGAGCCCCGCCCGCGCCACGCGCGGATCAATGTCAAAATTGACCCGCAGACGATCCTCAAAACGCATTTTTTCAATGTCGAGATAAAGTTTGAGCGTCTCCACCTCCTGCGCCAGCGCGACTTCGGCGGTCGGTTCATTGGCCAAAGTATAGCGCAAAAAGGTCGACAGGCGGGAAAGCATGGCGTTGGCCGGTTCGGTTTGTTTCAGCAGAACCAGGGTTGAAATGCTGTTGAGCGTATTAAACAGGAAATGCGGGTTGATCTGGTAACGCAGCATGGCAAGCGCGCTTGCGGTTGCCTGACTTTCGAGCGCGGCCATCTGATCAATTTGCTGTTCGACGCGCAGAAAATAATTGATTGCGAAATAGAGCGACGACCATGCCGCCAGCGTCACCGCATCAAGGTACACCGCGCCAACAAATAATTGGGTGAAGGCAACCAGCGCAACGCCCGGTTGCAACACCACCATCGATGCATCGATAAAACTGTAAATCAGCGTCGCCACCACGATGCCGAGCAGCGAAATTGGCCACATTAAAAAGGCGCGTTCGTGCATCATCCGCCGGAACAGCAGCGACAATAATGCGGTCAAACAAAATCCGGTAATCGCCGAAACGATGAGCGGGATTAGGAATGCAATCGCCTGTCCGTTGGCAAAGCCTGACGCGGCGCGCAGCACGAACCACCCCGCCCAGCCAAGGCTTTGCAGTGTCCAAAATGCGCGCACCTTGTCATCGAAAAAGGGCTGCGGGCGTTCGAGGGGGGATGAATTGACCAGAGCGGTCATACGAAATCAACCCGCAGCAACGCCGATATTTTCGCCGAGTGCGCGCAGCGGCGCCGGCGCCTCCGCCAGCGGGCGCACCGCATCCACATCCATCCACAGCAGATCCTGCTTGCTGAGCGCGCGGCCATCATGCGCTTGCAACACGACGGGGCGCACCGGCTGGTGATCGCGCGCGTCAACCAGCACCGGGGTGGAGGGGACGCCCGAACCCCATTTTTCGCCCCATTGGCGCAGCGCCACCATCGTCGGCAGCAGATCCAACCCCTTTTCGGTCAGGCGATAACAGATTTTGCGGCGGTCGCATTGCATCGCGGCGCGTTCCAAAATGCCGTGTGCGACCAGCCGTTGCAGCCGGTTGGACAAAATGTTGCGTGCGATCGACAATTCGCTCTGAAATTCTTCGAAATGGTGGACGCCATTAAACGCGGCGCGCAAAATCATGAACGACCAGCGTTCGCCCATCGCCTCCAGAGCGGCGGGCAACCCGCAAAGCTCATGATCAACCAGTTGTTCGCGCAGCTTTTCCATGTGGGCTATATTGCCTTCAAAAGCCGCAAACCCCAAGCGCTTTGTTGCACTTGGGCAACGCTTGACTGGTCTGCGCAGGGGTTGCCCATGATAAAGCGGTTGCGCACCGCCGCACTATCGCCAAATTAGTGTTGATGCTGAGGCAATATCAACTGGTTGAACGGGTCAAGGAATATGACCCAGACGCGGACGAGGCGCTGCTCAACCGTGCCTATGTCTTTACCGTCCAAATGCACGGCAGCCAGAAACGGGCGAGCGGTGACCCATATTTCAGCCATCCGGTTGAGGTCGCGGGGATATTGACCGACCTAAAGCTTGACCAACAGACCATCGTCACCGCGCTGCTCCACGACACATTAGAAGACACGCTGACCACAGCGGAGGAGATTGAGCGATTATTCGGCACCGAAATCGCCCGGATGGTCGATGGCGTCACCAAATTGTCGAAGATCGAGCAGCAACAGGCCGCCGCCGAAACCGAGCGGGAAAAGGCGGCTGAAAATCTGCGCAAATTCCTGCTCGCCATGTCGGACGATATTCGCGTGCTGCTCGTCAAACTGGCCGACCGGCTGCACAATATGCGCACGCTCCATTTCATCGCGTCGGAGGAAAAGCGCCGCCGCATCGCGCGTGAGACGATGGATATTTTCGCACCGCTGGCAGAACGCATCGGCATGTATGAATTTATGCGCGAGATGGAGCTGCTGGCATTCAAGGAACTGGAACCTGAAGCCTTTGAATCGATCATGGGACGGCTCGACAAATTAACCCAGGGTGGCAGCCAAAACATTGCACGGATCAGCCGTGAAATCAGTGAGTTTATGTCCTCCCATGGCATGGCGGTG
Source organism: Pseudomonadota bacterium (assembly GCA_963205285.1). Taxonomy (GTDB): domain Bacteria; phylum Pseudomonadota; class Alphaproteobacteria; order Sphingomonadales; family Sphingomonadaceae; genus Sphingopyxis. Next base: position 3,362 of record CAUJJQ010000293.1, read on the forward strand.
GAGGTTAACGGCCGCGCCAAACACCCCTATTCCATCTGGCGCAAGATGCAGGAACGCCATGTCAGTTTTGAACAGGTGACCGACATCGTGGCCTTTCGCGTCATCACCGAAAATGTGGAGGATTGTTACCGCGCACTCGGCCATATTCACACACGCTGGAAAATGGTGCCCGGTCGTTTCAAGGATTTCATTTCCACCCCCAAGCGCAATGGCTATCAATCGCTGCATACCACCGTGATGCGCGGCGAAAATATGCGTGTCGAAATCCAGATACGTTGCCGCACGATGCACCAGCAGGGCGAATATGGGCTGGCGGCGCACTGGGCCTATAAACAAGGGACACGCCCCGATGGGCAGGCGGGCTGGATCCGCGATCTTGTCGAAATTCTCGACCAAGCAGACGATGCGGAGGAATTGCTCGAACATACGCGCATGGCGATGTATCAGGATCGCATCTTTGCCTTTACGCCCAAGGGTGCGCTCCACCAATTGCCCAAGGGAGCCACACCGATTGATTTTGCCTATGCCGTCCACACGCGGCTGGGCGACCAGACGGTGGGGGCCAAGGTCAATGGCCGGATGGTGCCGCTGCGTACCATCCTTGCCAATGGCGACACGGTGGAGGTGTTGACATCCGACCAGCAGACCGCGCAGCAAAGCTGGATGGGCTTTGTCGTTACCGGCAAGGCGCGGGCCGCCATCCGCCGCCATGTCCGGCAAAAGGAGCGGGAGGAGGCGATGGCGCTCGGCGCGCGGCTATTTTCCGACATAAAGGCGCGTCTGCCGGTCAAAGTGGGCGATAAAGCGGTCAAAGCCGCACTGACGCGCCTCAAACTGGACAGCGTCGATGATCTGCATTTTGCCATCGGGCGGCAGAGATTGCGTGAGGGGGAGGTGATGGACGCACTCGTCCCCGGCATCGTCGCCGACATGAAACGCAAGGGCATCGGCGTAGAGGGCCGCCGCCCGATCACAATAGAGGGGCTGACCCCCGGGGTTGGCTATACGCTCGCTCAATGTTGTCACCCCGTGCCCGGCGACCGTATCGTCGCGCTCGCCCGTCCCGATGAGGGGATAGAAATCCACGCTATCGACTGCGATGCATTGGCGAGCGGCGAAGATGCCGACTGGATCGACGTGCGCTGGCGTTCGGACAGCGAAGGGGGCACCGCGCGCGTCATGGTGGTGGTGCGCGATGAACCGGGCACATTGGCCGAAATGGCGGGTATTATCGCGCGTCAACGCGCCAATATCGTCACGCTGAAACAGGCATCACGCGAAGGGGGCTTTCACAGTTTTCAACTGGATCTGGAGGTTAGCGACGTCCACCATTTGATGAGCATCATGTCCGCATTGCGCGCGGCAGATGTCGTCGCCAGCGCCGAACGCATGTAGCCCATTTTTCGCTAATTACCCGGCAACGCCCCGCGGGCGGCATTTTCGCACGACACGCTGCCCGCCCCCATGTTGGAAATGGTGCAGCGCGCGCGGCCGGCAACGCTGGCGTTGGCCGCACCCGTCACCGTCAGATTGGCAGTGCGCGATGCGGTGAAACGGCTGCTCCCTGTCCCGCTGGCGCGTACGGTCAAATCACGCGCGGCCAGCGCCGATGCGTCAATCGTGCCCGGTCCGCTGACGTTCGCGGTCAAACCATCGGCACGTCCGGTCAGTTGCACTGTCCCTGCGCCTGCGCTGATGACACTGACACTCGCGCCTGCAGGGATGGTTGCCGTAACCTCCCCCGCCCCATTCAAACGGATGCGAACGTCCGCGCCCTCCAGCCGAGCTGCATGTAAAATGCCCGAACCCAGCAGCGTGATCTGCCGCAGATTTTGCGCGCTAAGGCGGATATGCACAGGCCCAACCGGCGCATTGCTGACGCCATATGGCCCGTCATTACCAATGCGGATGGTCAGCGTGCGTTCCTGCACGTTCATTTCCAGCCGTTCAATCGCATCGCGCGATGCATCAACCACTGCGCCGATGCGGTAATCGGGCACCACATCGACGACGATATCGCCAACCACCACCAGCGATTCAAAACTGGTCAGCCCGATGCGGCGGCTGTTGGCATCGGCGGCGCTGCTCAGCGTCAAAAGAGCGATCAGGGGCAGGGCGGCACGCATGGCACATTCATGCCCGCGCGCGCCCCGCTATGCAATTACTTAACTACAATTGGCGTTGCCGCTGCCCGCCCGTCGAATGGCGCACTGGGCACCGCCGGTCAGCGTAACATCGCCCGAACCACCAATGTTGATGCTGGCATTGCCGGTCACACGGGCCTGAACGCTGCCCGACCCGACGACCGAAACGGAGCTGGATGCCAATTGCAAATTGGGTGCTTCGACATCCCCACTGCCCGCAACCGAAATGTCGGCGCTATCGGCCCGGCCTGCGGCATGCACTTGCCCAGAACCGGCAACCGATACATTGAGCGCGTCAGCCGAAACCTCTGCGATACGCACGTCACCCGAACCGGCGACAGAAATGCGCGCGTCATCGCCGCTCAATTGGTCGGCCTGCAAATTGCCCGAACCCGCAACGCTGGCCGAACGGAGCAGCGGCATGGTAACCCGCACGGTCACCTTGGACCGTACCAATGTCCCATCTGACGTCCGCCGCACTTCCAACTTGCCGCCGCGCACACGCAATATCAACTGGTCGAGCGCTGCAGCGTCACCGCTGGCGCTGACCGCAAAACTACCACCATGGGTCACCACGACATTATCATGGCCCGCCAGCGAAACGCCGGTAAAGCCCGACAATGCATAGGTGCGCGCGCCCGCTGTCCCCCCGCTGGGCTGCGCGGCATCACTATCGTCGTTGGTATGGGCGAGCACATTGCACGCCCCCAGGGTGGAAACGGCGGCCAATGCCGCGACAAAATGGACCATGCGCATATCGAATATCCCGTCAAATCGCCCCTGCTGTGTTGTGACTATAATACAGTTGCGTTTGTAGCGTCAAGGCACAAAAAAGGGGGCAAATGCCCCCTTTTTTCCCGGTTTTCGCGTTCGGTCCAAAACGTTGGTTTCGGATCCGATATTACGCCGCCACTGGCGGGTGGAATTGCGGTGCATATTTGTTGAGAATTTCGAGGATTTTGACCTGTGCAGCCTTTTCGTCGATTTCCTCCATCGCCGCGATTTCGCGCGCCAGACGGCTACAGGCAGCTTCAAAAATCTGCCGCTCGGAATAGCTTTGTTCGGGCTGATCGTCCGGACGGAATAAATCGCGCGTCACCTCTGCAATCGACACAAGGTCGCCGGAGTTGATCTTGGCTTCATATTCCTGTGCGCGGCGCGACCACATGGTGCGCTTTACCTTGGGCTTGGTTTTAAGGACGTCGAGCGCTTCGCGCAGCGTCTTGTCCGACGATAATTTGCGCATGCCAACGCTTTCAACCTTGTTGACCGGCACGCGTAGCGTCATCTTGTCCTTTTCAAAGCGCAGAACATAAAGTTCGAGGCTGGTTCCAGCGATTTCCTGATTGAGCAGGTCGATCACCCGTCCAACGCCATGTTTGGGGTAAACCACATAATCACCGACCGCGAATGCATGTGCCTTTGCCGACATATTTATTCCTTTCCACGCGCGGCGATGTGGGGGATCTGCGCCGCCTGTTCGAAACCGGATGCGCTGTGAGCAGAAATCTCGCCCGGAAATGCCCTAAAATCGCTGCGCCCCGTTCCTTGGCCAAAGCGCAAGGCATATGACGGGGCGGCCAGAAACGGCCCGATACGATGTTTTGGCAAATCCGCCCCATATCGTCGAACCGCTGACGCGGCGCGCAACCAGAGGCAATGGCAAAATCCAATCCCAGCTAATCCGTCAGCCGGCCTGCCGCCCGTCAAAAACGGACGAAATGCCAAGCTGTTGGCGACTCCATTAGCAGATTAGCAACAAAATTACCAGTGCGCGCACCAATGGGGCGCGGCGCGGCGTTGATTAGTCGCCCTCACCCGGTTCGGCGGAGAAATATTTGTCGAACTTGCCCTCCACGCCCTTATGTTCATCGGCGTCGTCAGGGCTGTCTTTTTTAGTGGTGATGTTGGGCCATTGGGCCGAATAAGTGGCGTTCAATTCTAGCCATTGTTCCAGCCCGTTTTCGGTGTCGGGCAAGATTGCCTCTGCCGGACATTCGGGTTCGCACACCCCACAGTCGATGCATTCGCTGGGGTTGATGACGAGCATATTCTCGCCCTCATAGAAACAATCGACCGGACAGACTTCGACGCAATCCATATATTTGCAGCGGATGCAGGCGTCGGTGACGACATAGGTCATGGCAGAATATTTCCCCGAAATGCAATTTGGTCAGCTCTGCTGCTAAGCGCGGGCGGGGCGCGCCGTCAAGTATCGACACCGATATAATGGCTTTGCGCTTCGATAGCGGAGCCACGGCGGGCCGGAATGGTGACGATGCGAATGGCCCGCGCGCCGGACCCCCATGGAAATGTCACGACATCACCGACGTGCACCCCATGCGATGCGCGCTCGACGTGCCGTCCATCGACACGAATATGCCCCGCCGCCACCATTTCCTGCGCTAGGCGCCGCGTTTTGGCGAACCGCAAAAACCACAGCAATTTGTCGATGCGGATGGCGGCATCGCTCACCAGCATGGCTCAACCGGCGGGCGTTTCACCATCATCCACCTTTTCCGGGTCGCGCGCGTCGGGTTTGGCAGCCGCCATCATATCCTTGAGCGCGGCAAAAGGTGAATGGGCAGCAATTTCGCGTTCCCGCGCGTTGCTGCGTCCATCCTTATGGCGCGGGCGCGGCCCGTCCGACGGCTTGTCGCGTCGCTGCCCATCGCCGCGCCCATCCTTGCGCGCGCGCGACAGCTGATCGCCCGCGCGATTATGGCGCGTGTGCGCGGGGCGGGCACCCGGCGCTTCACCAGTAGCTTCAGCCTGCGGCTTGCGCCCGCGATGACGCGGACCCGAACCTTGTCGGGAACGGGACCCAGAGCGTTGCCGTTCTTCGCCTGCCAGACCATCCCACCGCCACCAGATTCTGGCTTCATCGGCCATATCCTCTGGCGGGGCGGCAATCGAACGAAAGCCCAGCGCACCGAGCGCCAGCAATCGGTCGGCATAGCCCATGCCGATTGACCGGCCGAGCGCCGGGTCGATCCGAAAAGCGCGCGGGTGCGGCGGGGTTTCGGGTACATTTTCGGCCATGGTTTCGGCCACAGTTTCAGCTGTTCCCGCAGGAGCATCGGCTGCAACTTCAACCGGTGCATCTTCGCTCAGCGCTGTCGGATCTGGTTCTCGCAATTCCGGCATCACGGCGGGGGCTGCCGCCGCCGTGGGCGCAACATGCCCCGCCCGGCCCCGGTGCGCATCCGCCCCCAATTTTTCGAGCCTGTCGATCCGCAGCCAGCTTTGCCCAAGCGGGAAATAACCGGGCAGGTGCGCCACGACTTCGCCATCGCTTGGACGCGGCGCCACCGCCGGCGCGCCGTCGGGCGGCAGAACCGGCGTGCGGCCATGCCACGCGGCATCGAGCGCGGCGACCCAGTGCAGCGAGGCGGGGCGCAGCAGGCTGCGCACGAAAATATAAGCAAAGCCGGGGCGCAATTCGGCGCGGCGCAACATGCCGCGTTCTTCGGCGGTTAGCGCATGGATCGCCTGCCGCAGCAATCGCCGCGTCGCAAAACCGCCCCCTTCGACCACGCTGGCAAAAATGGCGCGCAAGTTGGCCGGGGTTTCAATGTCACGGGCGCGCGATGCCAGCGTTAAGAGCGCGCGCATATGCTGGGCAATGCCGGAATCGACGAACTGTTCGATCCGCCCCTTTACCGCCGCCGCTATACTGGCGTCCAATGCCGCCAGTTCGTGGAACAAGCGCACCATCGGGCTGACCAAATGACGACCACGCACCAGATGCGCGACCTGTATGCCGTGCCAGTTCACGGCGACCGTTTCACCGGTAAGATCGAGCGTAAAGGCCACATCCTCTGATGCGGCGAGCAGGCTGGCCCGCCGCGCCAATTCGACCTGTAGATATTTTTCAGCCGCCGCGAGCAGCATTTTTTGCGTCCGCGCGCCCGCCGCTGCATCGACGCGAAAGGCAAAGCCGTGGAGCGCGCCAATCCGTTCCCCCTCGACCCGCACGCTGCCGTCGCTGTCATCAATGGCAACGCTCAGCGCATCTGCCCCCTGGCCCAGCGCACGCAACAAGACGCTGGTACGCCGATCGACAAACCGCTGCATCAGCGCGGCATGGAGCGCGTCGGACAATTTCTGTTCGACGGCGCGCGCCGCTTGTGCCCCGGCGGGCGCATCGGCCAGCCAATCATCACGCTGGGCAATATAGCAAAAATCGCGCACATTTTGGAGGCGCGATGCCAATATATCGACCGGCCCATCCACATTGTCGATCTGCGCCAGCGCGCCATGGAACCAATCGGCATCGACAAACCCCTTGTCGCCCGACAGGTCGCGCCAAAGCCGCGTGACAAGGCGGCCATGCATTTCCGGCCCGGCCTTGCGAAAATCGGGGATGGCACAGACATTCCACAGGCGGCGCACAGCATCACTGTCCGTCACCCGCGCCATGGCATCTACGTCATCAGCCATGCGTTTCAGCGCCAGCAAATCGCTGGCCGCAGGCGCAGCAATTAATCGCGGGTGGATGGGCGCTGTTTCGAGCGCGGCAATCAGGCTCGGCACATCGTCCATCGCCGGATGGGGATCGCGCCAATATAGCCGTTCGACGGGGGGGATGGCATGTTCCTCTATCGCGGCGATTTCGGCTTCATCGAGGATGGTCTCTCCCCCGATAGTGCCAAAACTGCCGTCGCGCTGATGCCGCCCCGCGCGGCCCGCGATTTGCGCCATTTCGCCGATGGTCAGCCGCCGGTGACGCTGACCGTCAAATTTGTTGAGGCTGGCAAAGGCGACATGGTCCACATCGAGGTTGAGCCCCATCCCCACCGCGTCGGTGGCGACCAGATAATCCACCTCCCCCGACTGATACATCGCGACCTGTGCGTTGCGGGTGCGCGGCGACAAAGCGCCCATGACAACGGCGGCACCGCCCGAAATGCGACGAAGCCCCTCTGCAATTTCGTAAACTTCCTCTGCCGAAAAGGCGATAATCGCGCTGCGTTTGGGTAGGCGCGACAATTTGGTCGGCCCGGTATAACGCAGCGTTGAAAAGCGCGGACGGCCCGAAATATCGGCATCGGGGAGCAGATCACGCAAAATCCCGCGCAGCCCGCCCGAACCCAAAATCATCGTTTCTTCGCGCCCGCGCGCGTGAAGGAGGCGCGATGTGAACACATGGCCGCGTTCGCCGTCCGCGCCCAATTGCGCTTCATCCACCGCGACAAAGGCGGGCGCATCTGCAGGATCGGGGATCGGCATCGCCTCTGCCGTGGACAGGATATAGCGCGCGCCCGCAGGCCAGATACGTTCTTCGCCGGTGACCAGTGCTGCGGCCGCTGCGCCGCGCAATGCCACAACCCTGTCATATATCTCGCGCGCCAAAAGCCGCAGCGGAAAGCCGATCATACCGCTGCTGTGGCCCAGCATCCGTTCGACTGCCAAATGGGTTTTGCCGGTGTTGGTGGGGCCAATGACGGCTTTCAGGGGGAGGTTGTAGTTATGCGACATGGGGGGCTGTTTGCCGCAACTGGGGCAATGCGCCAATGGCAAAATGGCGATGTCCCCTCCTTTTGCCGCACATAAGGCGACCCTCATCGCATGAAGCCTGCAAGACAACGCCCCTTAAATTGACATTAACCATGTTGTGCCTAGGTCAATTTTCCGGTCGCAAGCACGCGTGTGCGCGGCCAAAGGGGTATGTTTTTGGCGATGATGCAGGGCCGTAACCGGGAAATGATGGCGACGGGCGCACTTGCGCCGTCGGCGGATCCTGCGCACAGTCTGCGCCAAGCTATTGAGGAACGGCTCCACGACATCGATTGGACCCCCGATTTGGGGCAGGACATTGGCACCACCCATTGGTGGCGCGGGATGGCAAGTTTCCTGTTCCTTTGTTTTGCAGCCTTTTTCATGTGGTCGGGTATCAGCCCGGTTGAAGCGCGCGAAGCGCCGATGCGCCCGCGCGATTACCAGTTTGCCCGCGCGCAAGTCATCGCGCCGATGGCGTGGGGCGGCGACAGCGGGCGGCGCATGGCGGCCAATGACCTTGTCCAACCGCTGGCGGTCGCGCCGGAACGCCCGCGCATCGAATTGACCGCAACGCTGGGTCAGGGCGACAGCTTCACCCGTCTGCTCGAACGTTCGGGCGTTGGCGGCGGCGAGGCGGCACGCATCGCGACGATGGTGTCGGGTGCCATTGCGCTCGATGATATAACGCCCGGCACCCGCTTTGACATTGTGTTGGGCCGCCGCGCCCAGACCAGCCAGCCACGCCCGCTCGAATCGCTGGCCTTTCGCGCGCGGCTCGACCTCAGGCTCGAAATGGCGCGACAGGGCAATGCGCTGGCGATGGACCGGATTGCGATTGCCGTCGATGACACACCGTTGCGCATTCGCGGCAAAGTGGGAGGCAGCCTGTATCGCACCGCCCGCGCCGCTGGCGTGCCGCCGAGCATCGTTCAAAGCTATTTGCGCGTCATCGCCGGGCAAATTTCGGTCAGCCGCGACATTCGCGCCGATGACGAATTTGACATTATCGTCGCCCACCGCCGCGCCGAAACCGGCGAGGCTGAATTTGGCGACCTCCTCTATGCCGGCCTGGTGCAGGGTGGGCGGGCGCGGTTGCGCATGCTGCCCTGGACGGTCGAGGGCAACCGACAATGGTTCGAAGCATCGGGGGTTGGCCAACAACGTGCGGGGCTGGCCGCGCCGGTTTCGGGGCGGATGACATCCCCCTTTGGTATGCGCCGCCACCCGATTTTGGGCTATGTCCGCATGCATGCGGGGATTGATTTTGGCGCGCCATTTGGGTCACCCGTCTATGCGGTCAGCGATGGGCGCGTCGATTATGCGGGCTATCGCGGCGGATATGGCCGTTATGTCCGCATTCAGCACGGTGGCGGGCTTGGCACCGGCTATGGTCATATGAGCCGTATTGCGGTTGCCAATGGCCAAAATGTTCGGCGTGGGCAGGTTATCGGCTATGTCGGGACGTCGGGCCTGTCTACGGGGCCGCACCTTCATTATGAACTTTACCGCAATGGTGCGCCGGTCAACCCATTGTCGGCCCGGTTCCAAACCCGCGCCATATTATCTGGCAGCGACCTTGCCGCCTTTCGCGCACGGCTCAATATGTTGACCGCGCTGCGCCCCGGCGGGGTAACCGCCCCGGCAACGCCCGCCGCCGCCGCAGTTCCAGCGGCGCGCTAATCGCTTTACCTTGGGCTGCCCTTGGGCAATAGCGTTCGCCCGATGAGCATATATCCCACAACGCGCCTGCGCCGGACGCGGGCCAGCGGCTGGAGCCGCGCATTGGTGCGCGAAACCAGCCTTTCGCCCCATGACCTTATCTGGCCGCTGTTCGTCACCAGCGGCGATGGCGAAGAACCCATCGCCAGCCTGCCCGGCGTCAGCCGCTGGGGGGTGGGCCAGATCGTCGAACGCGCGCGCGCCGCACGCGATGCGCATATTCCCGCCGTTGCGCTGTTCCCCAATACGCCCGCCGACCGGCGCAGCCCCGACGGGGCAGAGGCGCATAATCCCGACAACCTCGTCTGTCAGGCGATACGCGCGATTAAGGACGCACTGGGCGATGATATTGGGGTTATCGCCGATGTCGCGCTCGACCCCTATACCAGCCATGGGCAGGACGGGCTGATCGATGCGGCGGGCTATGTCCTCAACGATGAAACGGTCGAAGTGTTGATGCGCCAAGCGGTGACGCTCGCCCATGCGGGGGCGGACATTGTCGCCCCGTCGGACATGATGGATGGGCGGATCGGCGCAATTCGCGCCGCGCTCGACCATGCGGGGGCGAGCCGCGTCCAGATCATGAGCTATGCCGCCAAATATGCCAGCGCCTTTTACGGTCCGTTCCGCGATGCGGTGGGTTCGCGCGGGCTGCTCAAAGGCGACAAGCGCAGTTACCAGATGGATCCCGGCAACGCGCGGGAGGCTTTGCGCGAAGTGGCGATGGATGTGGATGAGGGCGCAGACAGCGTCATGGTCAAACCCGGCCTGCCCTACCTCGACATTGTGGCGATGATTGCCGCCAATTTCGACCTGCCGGTCTATGCCTATCAGGTGTCGGGCGAATATGCGATGATTGAGGCTGCGGTGGCGGCGGGTGCGGGGGAACGCGATGCGCTGATCCTTGAAACGCTGACCGCGTTCAAACGTGCAGGGGCGAGCGGTGTCCTGACGTACCATGCGCTTGACGCTGCGCGCCTGCTGAACGGCTAAGGGCTGCGCGTGGCCGAAACCATATTGGAAACGACGCGGCTGCGCCTTCGAACATGGGACGGCGGCGATGTTGCGCCCTTTATGGCGGCATTAAACGATGATGCGGTTATGCAATGGCTGGGCGGCCGGGCGAGCGCGGCGCAATGTCAAAGCATGTATGAACGCATGTGCGCCTGTCAGGCGGCGCATGGATATTGTTTCTGGCTGATGGAACGGCAAAGCGATGCGCAATTACTCGGTTTTTGCGGGCTTTATGTCACCAACCGGCCGGACAGTCCGGTCGATGGGCGCGTCGAAATCGGCTGGCGTTTGCGCGCTGATGGCTGGGGACAGGGCTATGCCCGCGAAGCGGCGGAAGCGAGCCTGACCTATGGTTTTGGCACTATCGGCCTCACCCAAATATTGGCCTATACGGTCAAACAAAATGCGGCCTCATGGGGGCTGATGCAGCGATTGGGGATGGTGCGCGCGCGCGCATTTGACCATCGGCTTGATGGCTATGGCGACGATGTGGCGGACCAAATAGTCTATCGCATCGACCGGGGGGATTGGATGGTATGAACGAACAGGCTGTCGATCTGAAAGCCCAGGGCGGCACGCTGTCGCCCGAAGCGCTGCGTTGGCTGTTCACTGGAACTATTTTCCTGGGTAGTTTCCTGTTGTTCATGGTGCAGCCGATGGTGGCGCGCATGGCGCTGCCGCGATTGGGCGGCGCGCCTGCGGTGTGGAACAGCGCGATGCTGGTCTATCAGGCATTGCTGCTCGCGGGATATGGCTGGGCGCACGGCATCGCGCGCCTGCCCCAGCGCACCCAATGGCTGGCGCATGGGGCGTTGTTACTGTTTGCGGCGCTGTTTCTGCCCATCGGGCTTGCCGCGCTCAATGCGCCAACCGATTATGATATTTTCTTTTTTGTCCCCAAATTGCTGCTGATTTCGGTCGGCCCCATTTTGCTGGTGATTTCAGCCCAGGCACCGTTGATTCAACGCTGGTTCGCAGTCAGTGCGCCGGGCGCCAACCCCTATGCGCTCTATGCCGCGTCCAATTTGGGCAGCTTTGGCGGGCTTATCGCTTACCCGCTGCTCGTCGAACCCAGCCTGCCGCTGCTGACGCAAAGCCATGCGTGGAGCATTGCCTATGCCCTGCTGTTCGCACTCACCATCACTTGCGGCTGGCTGGCGGTGCGCACTGCGCCCGCCGCCGCGCAGGCCCAAGAAAGCGCCGTAACATCGCCCGCCCCGACTTGGAGCACCATCATTTTGTGGATTGCGCTGTCGGCAGTCCCGTCGGGGATGATGCTGTCAACAACCACGCACCTTACCACCGACATTATGGCCATGCCGCTCCTTTGGGCGATACCATTGGGGCTCTATCTGCTCAGCTTTTCGATAGCCTTTGGTGAGGGGCGCTTCCTCAAACAGATTTTGAGCTTGCTGGCCCCACCGATGCTGCTGCTGTCGGGCGGCATTTCGATGCTCTCGATAGGGAGCGGCGGCGGCGCGATTGCGGCATCCAGCCTGTTCATGCTGTTTACCGTCGCGGTTGCCTTGCACAGTCGGCTGTATGACACGCGCCCCGCGCCCGACCGACTGACCTTTTTCTACCTGATGATGGCTGTTGGCGGTGCCTTGGGTGGGTTGTTTTGCGCGCTGATCGCACCGCTCGTCTTTGATTGGGTCTATGAACATCCGCTGCTGGTGCTGGCCGCCGCATTCCTTGTGCCGCTGCCCCCGCTCATCCCCTGGGCGGATTGGCTGCGCATCCCGCGCGCATGGCATTGGACGGTACAATTGGGGCTGTGCCTGATTGCAATCGGCACCGGACTTTATGTGACGCAAATATGGAATGCGACCTCCACCCCCCTGCAGGAAATGGTGATTTTGGCGCTGGTAATTGTCGGGTTGCTTTCCATCGGCTGGCGGCTGCCCTTTTTGGTCAGCCTGATCGCGCTGATGATCGGCATCGGCGGGGTGGCAACGCTCAAATTATCGCTGAGCGGCGACAGAACGCGCAGCTATTTCGGCATTTATACCATCCGCGATTATCCCGATGTTCTGCAACGCACGTTGTCGCACGGCACGACATTGCACGGCACCGAATTGACCCGGCCGGGGTTGGAACTGACCCGCACAAGTTACTATGGCCCGGATTCGGGGATTGGTCTGACGCTCGATCGTGCGCAAAGCCTGTATGGCGCGCGCGCGCGCGTTGCCATCGTCGGCCTGGGTACGGGCACGCTCAGCTGCTATCGCCAACCGGGCGAGCAGTGGACTTTTTATGAAATCGACCCCGCGATGGTCCATCTGGCGCGCGACAGCGGGCGTTTTGGCTTCATGCCACGCTGCGGCACGGGTGTCCCCATCATCATCGGCGATGCGCGGCTGAAACTGGCCGAACGCGCACCCGCCAGCATCGATGTGCTGGCCGTCGATGCCTTTTCATCTGACGCCATCCCCATCCATTTGCTGACCCGCGAAGCATTTGAAGTATATGGCCGCGCCGTCCAGCCTGATGGGCTGGTGCTGGTGCATATATCGAACCGCTTTGTCGACCTGGAACCGGTGCTACGCGCGCTCACCACCGGCGGGCGCTGGAAAGCGGTGCTGCGTTACGACGAACCGAGCGATACCGACCGGCTGCTCGCCCGCACCGGGTCGATTTGGGTTGCCATGTCGCACAGCGAAGCTGCGATTGCGCGGTTGACCGCTGCCAGCGCGAATGTGCCCGACGGGCGCGGCGATTGGCAACCGCTCGACACCGCAAAACCCGCGCGCCTGTGGACCGATGATTTTGCATCCGTCCTCCCCCTCCTCCTCTTTGCTGAACATTGAAGGGCGCAGATATGTTGGCCGAACGCGCGGGCGTAACCCTCATCACCATCAACGGCAAAAGCCCCAAAATTGCCGACAGCGCCTTTATCGCGCCGGGGTGCCGCATCATCGGCAATGTGACAATCGGCGAACAAGCGAGCATCTGGTACAATTGTGTGCTGCGCGCCGATGTATCGGCAATCCATGTGGGCGCCCGTTCCAATATTCAGGACGGCAGCGTCGTCCATTGCGATGGCCCCGCCCCGCGCAATCCGGCGGGCTTTCCCACCCATATTGGCGATGACGTGCTGATCGGCCATATGGCGATGATCCACGGCTGCACGATAGAGGATCGCGGCTTTGTCGGGCTTGGCGCGATCGTCATGAACGGCTGCACTATCGCCAGCGATGCGATGCTGGCAGCGGGTGCAATGCTGACGCCGGGCAAGCAGATGGCAAGCGGCGAATTATGGGGCGGGCGACCGGCGGTTAAAATGCGCGACCTTAACGATATGGCGATCGCCGAAATGCGCCTGGGCGTCGCCCATTATGTCCAAAATGGCAAAAATCATGCTGCCGCGATAAAGGATTGAACATGGCCAAGGCGACCATCTGGCATAACCCCAATTGCGGCACATCGCGCAAGGCACTCGAACGGCTGACCGATGCGGGTTATGAAGTGGCGGTCATCCGCTATCTCGATCAGCCCTATACGCGCGACCAGTTGGCGCAAATGTTTGCAGCGGCCGGGCTCAGCACGCGCGATGCCCTGCGCACGCGCGGCAATGATGCGCAGGAACGCGGCCTGACCGTCGCGGATGATGTGGCAATATTGGACGCGATGGCCGCCAACAGCGCCTATGTCGAGCGGCCCTTTGTCGAAACCGCAAAGGGGGTGCGGCTGTGCCGCCCCATTGAGAAGATTGAAGATATTATCTGAACGCTTGACGCTAGCCGGGGATGATGGTGCCGCGCGCCACATGCCAATGTTGCAAATGACTGGGCGCATCATGGAACAGCGCATCCTCGGTCCCCGTCATCCAAACCTGACCGCCGGTTGCCGCGAGCCGTTGGAACAGCGCGGCGCGGCGCGCCGGGTCAAGATGGGCGGCCAGTTCATCGAGCAATAATATCGGTCGCTGCCCGCGCAAGCTGGCGATCACATCTCCATGCGCCAGCACGATAGACAGCAACATCGCCTTTTGTTCACCGGTTGAACAACGCGCTGCTGCTTGCCCATGCCCGGCATGGCTGGCGGCGAGGTCAAATCGGTGCGGCCCAGCCAATGCACGGCCCGCCGCCGCATCACGCCCGCGCGCGCTGGCCAACGCATCGACAATCGCATCGGCATCCCATTGCGGGGCGGGTGCACCGTCGCTGTTGATAAGCGACAGGTGCGGGCGGGCAAAGGGGCCATCCGGTTCCGCCGCCAAACTGTCGGCCAGCGCGCGCACCAACCGGTGGCGAGCGGCATCAAGCAGCGCGCCATGTTCGGCCATTTGCGCTTCCAGCGCGGCAAGCCATGCACCATCAGCGGCGCGTTCCCCCGCCAGCAACCGCGCGCGTTGGCGCATCGCGGCATCATAACGCGTCGCGTGGCGCGCCTGCGCTGGCTCGAGCGCCAGCACCATCCGGTCAACAAAACGGCGGCGCTGGCTTGCTGCATCGACAAACAGCCGGTCCATCGCCGGAGTAAGCCAGAGGAGCGATAGATATTCGCCAAGGCTGGTCATCGCCGCATCAACGCCGTTGATCCGCACCTGCCGCCGCGCCGGGGCATCGATGGTGGTGCCCGTGCCGATACGCGCAAAATCCCCACCCGCCGCATCACCCAGCGTCGCTGCCACCGCAAAGCCGTCCGCCGCGCCATCGCGTATCATATCGGCATAGGGAACGGCACGCAGCCCACGCCCCAGCGTCAGGAGCGACAGCGCCTCCAATATATTGGTTTTGCCGGCGCCATTTTCGCCCGTCAGCGCAATCAGACCCGCGCCCGGCGCAAACCCGCTGTCGGCATGGTTGCGAAAATCGGTAAGGCGCAGCGCGGCGATATGCATGGCCGCTGCCATATCGCTGCTAATCCCATAGCGCCACCGCTATGCCGCGCCAATTGCATGAATTTTTCACCACCACATAGGCATATTTCACCATGATTGGTGTTTTGCGCGCGATATTTTTTGTGATGCGGGTGAAAAGCGACCAATATTCGCCATTTCTTCGAATTGGCACGCTTTCTGCATAACGTCCAGCATCCGGCATTTCGCCACATTTTAAGGAGAAGACCCATGACCAAGCTCGATATCCATGCCGCCACCAGCTACGCCACCGCTGCTGCGGTTGCCCTGATTTCGACCGTGCTGATCTTTGGCGCCGTCAACGCCCCTGTCATCGCGCTCGCCACTCCGGCCTTTGCCTAATCACCGCACCGCCCCGAAAAGGAATATATCATGCGTAAGTTCGACCTTTCTGCCGCCGCCAGCTATGTCACCGCCAGCGCCACCGCGCTGATTGCCACCGCGATGCTGTTCGGCACAACCCACGCTGCCGCCTTTGCCGTCAGCGCACCCTTGGTCGCCTGAACATGGCCACGACACAAATGGCCGCAGAGGCCGCAACGGTCCGCCGGTTCCGCCGCGACCGCACAACAGGCAAATTATTCGGCGTCTGTTCGGGACTCGGTCAATATTTCGGCATCGACCCGATGTGGGTGCGCGTCGCCTTTTTGGTCGGCACACTGTGCGCTGGACAAATTGCCCTCATCTATCTGGCGATTGCAATCTTCGCCGATTAGCCCCTCGCGACCACCCAAAGCAAAAGGCCCTGCCGTTCCATCGGCGGGGCCTTTGCTTTTGTGCTTCAGCGGCGAAAATGTTGCGCAAAAAATCGTGTGGTGAAAATTCCTAAATCATGGCTTTAAAATTGCCGAGTTGGTATTTTTCGCGGATACCGCCAATTGTCCATCCGGAAAAGTCACGTTTTTCCGCCACTTTTCAAATTGGCACGCTTCCTGCAATGCTTAAGATATCCGGCACACCGCCCGCATATGAAGGAAGATAGCATGACCAGTTTCGATTTCCGCGCCGCCACCAGCTATGCCACCGCCGCCGCCGTGGCGCTGGTTTCCACCGCGATGATTTTCGCTTCGACCGCTGCTCCGCAGATCGCGGTTGCCAGCCATTTGGTAGGATAAGACATGACGCTCCCCACCCGCAGCTGCACCCCCATGAAAGGCCCATCGATGACCCGCAAATTCATGCTTGACCGTTCCAATGGCAAATTGCTGGGCGTCTGTTCTGGCATCGGCAATTATTTCGGGATCGACCCCTTATTTGCCCGGATCGGCTTTGTTGCCGCCACGCTGTTCTTTGGTCTCCCCGCCATCCTTTATTTCATCATCGCGCTGGTCGCGGACTGAACCGGACATCGCATTGGGGCGCATCTGACCTGCTTCCCCCCCCCTTGCCCATAGGTCGGAATCGGCCCCAATGCGAAAAGGGCCCTGTCGGAAAAACCGGCAGGGCCCTTTGCTTTCTTGGGTTTAGCTACGCCTTATTCTTCGGTCGCTGCATCGCCGTTTTGGACATCATCGGTGGTGAAGTCTTCCCCCACGACTGCGCCCAGCGGGTCGTCACCAATCGCGGCTTCCGGCCCTTGCGCCAATTCAGCGGCATGTTCCTCTGCCGCCGTTGTTGGAGCGACGAGGTGCGCTTCATTGGCAGCGCGCATCGACGCCCGCAGCATGGCATCGCGCGATGTTGCGGTGACGCGGATGCGGTTCATCGCCGCGCCCGTGCCCGCCGGGATCAGGCGGCCAACGATGACGTTTTCCTTTAGCCCGTTCAGCGTATCCACCTTGCCCTGCACCGATGCTTCGGTCAGCACGCGCGTCGTTTCCTGGAACGAAGCGGCAGAAATAAAGCTGCGCGTTTGCAGGCTGGCCTTGGTGATGCCGAGCAGGATGGGCTTACCCTCGGCCGGGGTCTGGCCTTTGGTCAGCTTTGCATTCACCTCATCCATTTCTTCGCGGTCCACCTGTTCGGCGGGCAGCAAAGTCGTGTCACCGCCAGAGGTGATTTCAACCTTTTGCAGCATCTGGCGGACGATCACTTCGATATGCTTGTCGTTGATCTTCACGCCCTGCAAGCGATAGACTTCCTGGATTTCACTGACGAGGTAGGCGGCCAGCGCCTCAATCCCTAACACTTCCAAAATGTCATGCGGGTCGGGCGAACCGGAAATCAGCGTATCGCCCTTTTTGACGAAATCACCGTCCTGCACCTCTATCAAGCGCGACTTGGGCACCAGATATTCGACCGTATCCCCTTCGTCCGGGACAATGCCAATCTTGCGCTTCGCCTTGTAATCCTTGAGGAATTCGACACGGCCAGAGATTTTAGCGATAATCGCATTTTCCTTGGGCTTACGCGCCTCAAACAGTTCGGCAACGCGCGGCAAACCACCGGTGATGTCGCGTGTCTTGGCCGCTTCGCGTGTCACACGGGCGAGCACGTCACCCGCTGCCACGCTCTGCCCATCCTCAACCGAGATCATCGTGCCGGGGGCGAGCAGATACTTCGCCGCTTCGCCCGACGCATCATCGAGCAGGGTGAGGCGCGGCTGCAGATCATCCTTTTTGCCACGCCCGCCACCACGATGTTCGGTGACGACGCGCTGGGCAAGCCCGGTCGCATCATCGACCACTTCGGTCAGCGTCTTGGCATCCAGCAAATCCTGATATTTGACGATACCGGGCTGTTCGGTGATC
This sequence comes from Pseudomonadota bacterium, assembly GCA_963205285.1. Lineage (GTDB taxonomy): Bacteria > Pseudomonadota > Alphaproteobacteria > Sphingomonadales > Sphingomonadaceae > Sphingopyxis. The sequence goes on from CAUJJQ010000293.1 coordinate 21,295, forward strand.
ACCGGCATGGTGAACGGATCCCATTCGGCCAGACGGTCACCCTGCTTGACCTTGGCGCCATCCTTAACAAGGATATTTGCACCATAGGGCAGTTTGTGCACTGCCAGTTCGCGCCCTTCCTTGTCGAGCAGCACCAATTCACCCCCACGCGCGAGGCTGAGGCGACGGTCGCGCGAATCAACGATTGTCGGCATATCACGATATGTGGCCTTGCCATCGCCGATTGCTTCATGGTGCGATGTTTCGTTGACCTGCGCCGCGCCACCAATGTGAAAGGTACGCATCGTCAGCTGCGTGCCCGGTTCACCGATGGACTGCGCCGCGATCACGCCAACCGCTTCGCCAATATTGACCGGCGTCCCGCGCGCAAGGTCGCGGCCATAGCATTTGGCGCAAACGCCGGTGCGTGCTTCGCAGACCAGCGGCGAACGGATATTGACGCTCTGCACGCCCGACGCTTCAATCTTGGCGATATCGGCTTCGTCGAGCAGGGCACCATTGGCAACCAGCACATCGCCGGTTTTGCTGTCGGCAATATCTTCGGCCAGCGTCCGACCGAGGATGCGTTCGCCGAGCGAGGCGATGGTCGAACCACCCTGGACGATCGCACGCATTTCAAGGACGCGTGTGGTGCCGCAATCGGGCTCCACCACCGTGCAATCCTGGCTGACGTCCACCAGACGCCGCGTCAGATAGCCCGAGTTTGCGGTCTTTAGCGCCGTATCGGCCAACCCCTTGCGCGCGCCGTGGGTCGAGTTGAAATATTCAAGAACGGTCAAACCTTCCTTGAAGTTTGAAATGATCGGCGTTTCGATGATTTCGCCCGAAGGCTTGGCCATCAAGCCGCGCATCCCCGACAATTGCTTCATCTGCGCCGGGCTGCCGCGCGCACCGCTATGCGCCATCATATAGATGGAGTTAATCGGCGCGAGGCGACCGTCTTTGCCCTTGGCCGAAACTTCAATCCCGGCCATCGCTTCCTTGGCGACCAGATCGCCGCAGCGGCTCCAGACGTCGATCAGCTTATTATATTTTTCCTGATGGGTGATAAGCCCATCCTGATATTGCTGTTCCAAATCCTTGGCCTGAACGCGCGCTTCTTCGACCAAGCTTTCCTTGGCCGCCGGAATGACCATGTCATCCTTGCCAAAGCTGATCCCCGCCTTGAACGCGTTGCGGAAACCGAGCGCCATGATGGCGTCGGCGAACAACACCGTCTCTTTCTGGCCGGTGTGGCGGTAAACCTGGTCGATAACGTCGCCAATTTCCTTTTTGGTCAACTGGCGGTTGACGACATCGAACGGCACGGTGTCCGATTTGGGCAGGCATTCGCCAATCAACATACGTCCCGGCGTGGTTTCAAAACGGCGCAAATAGCTTGCACCCGCTTCGTCGGTCTGTGGGACGCGCGCCTTAATCTTGCTGTGCAAGGTGACAGCGCCGGTATCGAGCGCATGATGCACTTCGGCCATGTCGGCAAAGGCCATCCCCTCACCCGGTTCGCCTTCGCGTTCGAGGCTGAGGTAATAAAGGCCCAAGACCATGTCCTGCGATGGAACGATGATCGGCTTACCGCTGGCGGGGGAGAGGATGTTGTTGGTCGACATCATCAACACGCGGGCTTCAAGCTGTGCCTCGAGGCTCAGCGGCACGTGGACCGCCATCTGGTCACCGTCAAAGTCGGCGTTAAAGGCCGAGCAGACCAGCGGGTGGAGCTGGATAGCCTTACCCTCGATCAAGACCGGTTCAAACGCCTGAATGCCAAGACGGTGGAGCGTCGGCGCGCGGTTTAGCAGCACCGGATGTTCGCGGATCACTTCATCCAAAATGTCCCAAACTTCGCGCCGTTCCTTTTCGACCCATTTTTTGGCCTGTTTCAGCGTCATCGACAGCCCCTTGGCGTCGAGCCGTGCGTAAATGAAGGGCTTGAACAATTCCAAGGCCATTTTCTTGGGCAGGCCGCATTGGTGCAATTTCAATTCAGGGCCGGTGACGATGACCGAACGACCCGAATAATCGACTCGCTTGCCGAGCAGATTCTGCCGGAAACGGCCCTGCTTGCCCTTGAGCATATCGCTCAATGATTTTAGCGGGCGCTTATTGGCACCGGTGATGACGCGCCCACGGCGGCCATTGTCAAATAGCGCGTCGACCGCTTCTTGCAGCATGCGCTTTTCATTGCGCACGATGATGTCGGGCGCGCGCAACTCCATCAACCGTTTCAGACGATTGTTACGGTTGATGACGCGGCGGTAAAGGTCGTTCAAGTCGGAGGTCGCGAAACGACCACCATCCAACGGCACCAGCGGACGCAGTTCGGGCGGGATGACCGGCACAACCTGCAAAATCATCCATTCGGGGCGGTTGCCCGAATCGATAAAGCTTTCAACGACCTTGAGCCGCTTGATGATTTTCTTGGGCTTCAGTTCCGATTTGGTCGTCGCCAAATCTTCGAGCAGCGCCTCACGTTCGCCCACCAGGTCAAGCTGTTCGAGCAGAATGCGGATCGCCTCTGCCCCGATGCCGGCGCTGAATGCGTCTTCCCCATATTCATCCTGCGCGTCGAGCAGTTCATCTTCGGTCAGCAGTTGATATTTTTCGAGGCTGGTGAGGCCGGGTTCGACGACAATATATTGTTCGAAATATAGGACGCGCTCAAGCTGCTTTAGCTGCATGTCGAGCAACAGGCCGATACGGCTGGGCAACGATTTCAAGAACCAGATGTGCGCAACCGGGGCGGCAAGTTCGATATGCCCCATGCGTTCACGACGCACCTTGGTCACCGTCACTTCAACGCCGCATTTTTCGCAGACGATGCCCTTATATTTCATGCGCTTATACTTGCCGCACAGGCATTCATAATCCTTGATCGGGCCAAAGATGCGCGCGCAGAACAAGCCGTCGCGTTCGGGCTTGAAGGTGCGGTAATTGATCGTTTCGGGCTTTTTAATCTCCCCGAATGACCAGCTGCGGATACGGTCGGGCGATGCAATGCCGATCTTGATCTGGTCAAATGTCTCGGGCTTGGCGACCGGGTTCATGAAGTTGGTGATCTGGTTCATCGTTCATCCTCGGTGAGGGTGCATAGCATGGGGTAAGCGGCGTGGCGGGGGCGGCGCGGGCCGCCCCCAACGGCAATCATTCGGCGGCGTCGGCGAGTGCCGGGCCATCCTCTGCATCATCCTCAATATTCTTGAGTTCGACGTTGAGACCGAGCGAGCGCATTTCCTTGACGAGCACGTTGAAGCTTTCGGGAATGCCCGCCTCGAAGCTATCGTCACCCTTGACGATCGCTTCATAGACTTTGGTGCGCCCGACGACATCGTCCGACTTCACCGTCAACATTTCCTGCAGCGTATAGGCCGCGCCATATGCTTGCAGCGCCCACACTTCCATTTCCCCAAAGCGTTGACCACCAAATTGCGCCTTACCGCCCAGCGGCTGCTGGGTAACGAGGCTGTAGGGGCCAATCGAACGAGCGTGGATCTTGTCATCGACCAAGTGGTGCAGTTTGAGCATATAAATATAGCCCACCGTCACCTTGCGGTCGAAACATTCACCCGTGCGCCCGTCATAGAGGTCAACCTGGCCAGAGGTATCAAGCCCCGCCAGCGTCAACATGTCGGACACATCGGCTTCCCGCGCACCGTCAAACACCTGCGATGCCATCTGCACACCGCCGCGCAAATGTTCGGCTAGGTCGATCACATTGGCGCCATCGCGTGCAGCGATGTCTGCATGATATGCCGGGCCATAAATGCGTTGCAGCGTTTCGACCACCGCCTGCGGCGGGGCAGCACCCTGGGCATCGGGGTTGGCTTCGCGCCAATTGTCGAGCGCTTCGCCAATCTGCTTGCCCAGACCGCGCGCGGCCCAGCCCAAATGGGTTTCGAAAATCTGCCCGACGTTCATCCGGCTCGGCACGCCGAGCGGATTGAGCACGATGTCAACCGGCGTCCCGTCGGCAAGGAAAGGCATATCCTCTGCCGGCAAGATGCGGCTGATGACCCCCTTATTCCCGTGACGGCCAGCCATTTTGTCGCCCGGTTGCAGCTTGCGCTTCACCGCGACGAACACTTTGACCATCTTGAGCACGCCGGGTGCCAATTCATCCCCGCGCTGCAATTTTTCGACCCGGTCTTCGAGGCGATCGACGATCGCCTTTACCGCATCATCATATTGCACACGCACGGCTTCCAAATTGCCCTGCACCTTGTCATCGGCAACCGCGAATTTCCACCAGTCGTGGCGCTCCACCTCTGCCAGCGTAGCCTCGTCGATGATCGCGCCCTTTTTCGCACCTTTGGGTGCGTTCGTGGCGCTCTGCCCGACCAGCATTTCGTTGAGCCGGGCATAGGTTGCACGGTTCAAAATGCCGCGTTCATCGTCGGCGTCCTTCTTGAGCGCCTCCACCCCCTCACGTTCAATGGCGAGCGCACGTTCGTCCTTGTCGATGCCGTGGCGGTTGAACACCCGCACTTCGACGACGGTGCCCGCAACGCCCGGCGGCAGTTTCAGCGAAGTGTCGCGCACGTCGCTCGCCTTTTCACCGAAAATGGCGCGGAGCAATTTTTCTTCCGGTGTCATTGGCGATTCGCCCTTGGGCGTAATCTTGCCGACCAAAATGTCGCCCGGCTCCACCTCTGCGCCGATGTACACAATGCCCGCTTCGTCGAGGTTGCGCAGTGCTTCTTCACCCACATTGGGGATGTCGCGGGTAATGTCTTCGGGGCCCAATTTGGTGTCGCGGGCCATCACTTCAAACTCATCGATATGGATGGAGGTGAAAACGTCATCCTTCACGATACGTTCGGAAATGAGGATCGAATCCTCATAATTATAGCCATTCCACGGCATGAAGGCGACGAGCGCGTTACGCCCCAGCGCCAGTTCGCCCAACTCGGTCGACGGGCCATCGGCGATGATGTCACCGACGCGCACCGGATCACCCACCTTTACCAGCGGACGCTGGTTGATGCAGGTGTTCTGGTTCGAACGCTGGAACTTCATCAGACGATAAATATCAACGCCCGACTGACCTGCCTCCACATCGCCGGTCGCGCGTACAACGATACGCGTCGCATCAACCTGATCGACAACGCCCGCGCGGCGCGCGGCAATCGCCGCACCCGAATCACGCGCAACCGTTGCTTCCATGCCGGTGCCAACAAAAGGCGCTTCGGCGCGCACCAAGGGCACGGCCTGACGTTGCATGTTCGAACCCATGAGCGCGCGGTTGGCGTCATCATTTTCCAGGAAGGGGATGAGCGATGCCGCAACCGATACCAATTGCTTGGGGCTGACGTCCATCAGCGTAATCTGGTCGCGCGGCGACATGACGAATTCGCCATTCTGCCGGGCAGAAACCAAATCTTCGACAAAGCTGCCATCGGCATGCGTTTCGGCCGAAGCCTGTGCGACCGTGTGCTTCGCCTCTTCCATCGCGGAAAGATAAATGACGTCGGTGGTGACCTTGCCGTCGATTACCTTGCGATATGGCGTTTCGATGAAGCCATATTTATTGACCCGCGCATAGGTGGAGAGCGAGTTGATAAGCCCGATGTTCGGCCCTTCGGGCGTTTCAATCGGGCAGATGCGGCCATAGTGCGTCGGATGGACGTCGCGCACTTCGAACCCAGCGCGTTCGCGGGTCAGACCGCCCGGGCCAAGCGCCGAAACGCGGCGCTTGTGCGTCACTTCGGACAGAGGGTTGGTCTGATCCATAAACTGCGACAATTGCGACGAACCGAAAAATTCGCGCACCGCAGCCACCGCCGGTTTGGCGTTGATCAAATCATTGGGCATGACGGTTGAGACATCGACGCTGCTCATCCGTTCCTTGACCGCGCGCTCCATTCGCAGCAGACCGACGCGATATTGGTTTTCGAGCAATTCGCCGACCGAACGCACGCGCCGGTTGCCGAGGTTGTCGATATCGTCAATGTCGCCCTTGCCGTCCTTTAGGTCGACCAGTTCCTTGACCACGGCTAGGATATCTTCACGGCGCAGCGTGGTGAGGTCATCGCTGGCATCAAGGCCAAGGCGCATGTTGAGTTTAACGCGGCCCACCGCCGAGAGATCATAACGGTCGCCGTCAAAAAACAGCCCCTGGAACAAGGCTTCGGCGGTTTCGCGGGTCGGCGGTTCGCCCGGGCGCATGACGCGGTAAATGTCGGACAGCGCCTGATCGCGGTCTTCGGCCTTATCAACCTTGAGCGTGTTGCGAATCCAAGCGCCGGTCGACGCATGGTCAATATCCAGCAGGTCGATGGCATCGACCCCGGCATTGTCCAGCTTTTCCAGATTCTCGGCGGTAACTTCGTCACCCGCTTCGATATAAATTTCGCCGGTCGCCTCGTTAATAAGGTCAAAGGCCGAATAGCGGCCATAGATTTCCTCGGTGGGGATGAGCAAATTGGTCAGCCCACCCTTCGCCGCAGCGCTGGTGGCGCGCGGGCTGATTTTCTGACCGGCCGCGAAAATTACTTCGCCGCTCGATGCATCGACCACATCAAAGGCGGGCTTCGCACCACGCCAAGCCTCTGCCACAAAGGGGACTTGCCAACCATCCTTGGCGCGAACAAAGCGCTGGGTGGCGTAAAAATGGTTCAAAATCTCTTCGCTGTTGAGACCCAGCGCATAGAGGAGACAGGTGACCGGCAGCTTGCGCTTGCGATCGATGCGAACGTTGACGATGTCCTTGGCATCAAATTCGAAATCGAGCCACGAACCGCGATAGGGGATGACGCGGGCGGCAAACAGGAATTTGCCCGACGCATGTGTTTTGCCCCGGTCATGGTCAAACAGCACACCGGGCGAACGGTGCATCTGGCTGACGATAACGCGTTCGGTGCCATTGATAATGAAGGTGCCGTTGTCGGTCATGAGCGGCATGTCGCCCATGTAGACATCTTGTTCCTTGATATCGAGGACGGAGCGGGTGTCGCTTTCGCTATCGACTTCAAACACGATGAGGCGCAGCGTCACCTTCATCGGTGCGGCATAGGTCAACCCGCGCTGGCGACATTCCTCTGTATCATATTTGGGGTCTTCCAGTTCATAATGAACGAAGTCCAATTCGGCCGTCCCTGCAAAATCGCGGATCGGGAAAACGCCGCGCAGCGTCTTTTCAAGGCCGGAAACATAACCAGTCGCAGGTTCCGAGCGCAAAAATTGCTCATAGCTTTCGCGCTGCACCTCAATCAGGTTCGGCATCTCAATCGCTTCATGGATATTGCCGAAAAGTTTGCGGATGCGCTTGCTCGACGGAGCCGTCAGGGCAGGAGCCGGTGCCTTGGTCGCCATAAAATAGGGTCGCCTATATCTTAAGGTGAAAATGCAAACGCGCTTTGCCAAAACAACGACACAAAAAACACCGGCGCGCCCTTCCCATGCTGGAAAAGCGGTCGGTAGTTTTCGTTTCGCGTGGCGTCCTGTGTCCTATACATGCTGGAAAGGCGCGACTCTTTCCCTATCCCGGGCAGCTGGACGGAGCATCATGTAGGAAATTTGCACCCCGCTGTCAAACGGAGTGCGCTAAAACGGGGCAGCAGTTCGGCGCACATGGTCGCTGAACCGCTCCCCATCCACGCGTTCGGTGCGCACGCCGTTCACCTTCCAAGGTTTACATGATTTGCAGCCCGCCCGCCGGTTGCTAGCACGCCCACGTTTATGGTGCATTTCATCCTCCGTGCCTTGGGCGCCGTGCCAACATTTTAGGAGCATCGCGCTATCAATCTATGCGCAGCATATCACAGCTGACGGGCGAGCGCCCCAATCGGGTCATCGGCCCAGAATTGGGTGATATAGTCCCATGCTTCATCCGCCGTTTCGACAAAGCGGATAAGGTCGATGTCGCTGCGATTGATGACCCCTTCGTCGGCCAGCGCGTCAAAATCGACCACTTTGTTCCAAAACTCACGCCCGAAAAAGACGATTGGCAACGCCTTCATCTTGCCGGTCTGGATAAGGGTGAGCAGTTCGAAACTTTCATCAAAAGTGCCAAAACCGCCGGGGAATACCGCGACTGCGCGCGCGCGCAGCAGGAAATGCATTTTGCGCAGCGCAAAATAGTGGAATTGGAAACTGAGCGATGGCGTCACATAGACGTTGGGCGCCTGTTCATGCGGCAATACGATGTTGAGACCGATGGTCTCCGCCCCCGTCTCTGCCGCGCCTCGATTGGCCGCTTCCATGATCGAAGGACCTCCGCCCGAACAGACGACGAAATGGCGCTGCCCATCCGCATCCGCCGGAACGCGTGCGGCGCGTGCGGCAAGCGCGCGCGCTTCGTCATAATAATGCGCTTTGGCGGCGAGCCGTTCGGCAATGCGGCGCTCATCATCACTTTTGGCCGCTGCGACGAGCGCGGCGGCGGCGGCAGGTTCGGGGATTCGCGCCGACCCATAGATGACGAGCATCGAGGCGATTTGCGCTTCGTCGAGCAGCAATTCAGGCTTGAGCAGTTCAAGCTGAAAGCGCACCGGGCGCAAATCATCGCGCAACAGGAATTCGCTGTCCTGAAAGGCCAGGCGATAGGCTGGGCTGGATGTTTGCGGAGTCGCCAGATTATTGGTGGCGAACTGGGCGTCTTCGCTTGCCTTGGCAAAGCGCGAACTGGCGTTCTGATTATCTTTGGTCATTTAGCCAGCCCTAGCGCTTAT
>CAUJJQ010000294.1 GCA_963205285.1 Pseudomonadota bacterium
TGCACCGCGATGGAAATTGCAAAATGCGGAATGGCGTGAAGGAAGTTTGACGTGCCGTCGAGCGGATCGACCACCCAGCGCGGTTTGCCCGCTGCGCCCTCTATCGCGCCGCCTTCTTCCATCAGGAAACCCCAATCAGGGCGCGCGCGTTGCAAATCTTCGAGCAGGCTTGCCTCTGCGGTCTTGTCGGCGCGGCTGACGAAATCGGCCGGGCCTTTGCGGCTGACCTGCAAATGCTCCACCTCACCAAAGTCGCGGCGCAGCTTGCTCCCCGCTTTACGCGCCGCGCGCTCCATAACGGTAATGACGCCCGATTGGGCCATGACGATATTCCTTAGATTCAGTCGGCGCGTTTGACATATTCGCGGTCGTACACATGGACGACGATCCGTGTGCCGCTGGTGATGTGCGGCGGCACCATGACGCGCACACCATTGTCGAGCATGGCGGGTTTGTAGGATGACGATGCCGTCTGCCCCTTTACCACCGCATCCGCTTCGACAATCGTTGCTTCGACATGTTCGGGCAGTTCGACCGAAATCGGTCGTTCTTCCCATAGTTCGAGCACGACATCCATGCCATCAGACAGAAACTCGGCCGCTTCGCCGACGACATCCTTTTTGATGGTGATTTGTTCGTAGCTGTCCTTGTCCATAAAGACGAGGTCATCGCCCTCTGCATAAAGGAACTGGAAATCCTTGGTGTCGAGCCGGACGCGCTCGACCGTATCGGCGCTGCGGAAACGGACATTGGTTTTGCGGCCGTCGATCAGATTCTTCATCTCGACCTGCATGAACGCGCCGCCCTTGCCGGGTTGCGTATGTTGGATTTTGGCGACCTTCCAGATCCCACCCTCATACTCCAGGATGTTACCGGGGCGAATATCGACACCGCTGATTTTCATTTGAGGACATCCTCCAACATACGAACAGGGAAAAAGAGCCGTGGCAGAACAGCGCCACACATCGGGCAACCCCGACCAATCGGCAGGCCGCCTAGACCGCCCAAGCCGGTTTGGCAAGGGATTGCGCGGCGATGAACGGCGCAGCCATGGTTGGTTCAGCGCAAAAAATGCACGTCGCCTTCATCCTATGCAACAACCGCTTTTTACGTTAGGGATTACGGCCATGACGACCAAGGAAAAGCATGTGGAAACGCCAACCCCCCCAGCGGCGGGCATTTTCGGCGCAACAGTTCCACCCAAATTCAAACGTGAAGTTTCGCCGCTGGCGACCAAATCAGCCAACGACGCCGCGCGCGCCAAACGTTAATCCACCACCGCAATTGCGCGGTGCAGCGCCTGCACGCCCGCTACCGCGCCATCCGCATGGTTCCAAACCCCGCCGGACACAGCCAGAAAATCGGCACCGCCGCGTACCAGTGGCGCGCAATTGGCGGCATCGATCCCGCCAATCGCAACGCATGCTATGTCGCTGAGCGCGCTCCACCAGCCGAGCAGTTCGACGCCCGCGAAATGTTCGGTCTTTTTGGTTTTTGTGGGGAAAAAGGCACCAAAGGCGACATAATCCGCGCCCGCCTCCCCCGCTTCCATAGCGAGGTGGCGGCTGGCATGGCAGGTAACGCCAATCTGGGCATCGGGGCCGAGAAGGCCGCGCGCTTCGCGCACATCGCCATCCCCCTGCCCCAGGTGAACGCCATCTGCGCCCAATCTTTTGGCAAGCCCCATATCGTCATTGACGATGAAGGCGACGTCGGCTGCGGCACAAATCGCCTGTAAGGGTTCGGCCAGCCGCGCGGCGGCATGCTGGTCGATACCCTTCACTCGAAATTGAAAGGCGGCAACCGGCGCCGCATCAAGCACGGCGCGCAGATGGTCAGGAAAATCGCCGTCCACATCATTGGGCGAAATCAGATAGATTTGGCAGTCATGCCGCTTGCCCGCTGGCCGCAGCCGCGCCGCAAATTGTGGGTCGAGGGCCAGAGGGTCGGCATCTTCCATCAACCGGCAACCTTTTGGGTAGACCCACGATAAATATCGTCAATCGCACCGCCGAGCGATGCGTCAAATTGGGCATCGTCCATCGAATGACGCAAATCTTCGAGCAGCGCACGACTGAAACTGGCGATAATCCCGCGATTTTTGGCCAGCTCTGCGCAGGCTTCGGGACGACCATAACCGCCCGACAGCGCGACTACGCGCAACACTTTGGGGTGATCGACCAGCGCGTCAAACGTCCCCGGCACGACAGGAAGTGATAATTTCAACATCACCTCGCTCCCTTCCGGCATCGCGTCCAATTCACGTAAAATCGCATCGCGCATCAGCACATCGCATTCGGCACGGCTGGTGCTTTTGATATTCACTTCGGGTTCCAGAATCGGCATCAGTCCGGCGGCCAATACTTCACGCCCAACCGCGAACTGCTGAGCAACAATGGCGTTGATGCCGTCCGCATTGGCATGGTTGATGACCGAACGTTCCTTGGTCCCGAACACGCCCAATGCCTTGGCGCGCGCCAGCAATGCCGCCAATTGCGGCATCGGCTTCATCATCTGGACGCCATTTGCCTCATCCTCCAGACCTTTGTCGATCTTGATGAAGGGGACGATACCCTTGGCATTCAGCGCGCTGGGAACCGGAACGCCCGCAACATCGCCGTCCATCGTCCGTTCGAACAATATCGCGCCGACCACTTTTTTACCCGAAAATGCGTCGGATGCGATGATGCGGCTGCGCATGGCGTGGATCAGCGCGAACATGCCCGCTTCATCACTCCAGGCATCGGCCTCAACGCCATAGCCCTTCAGCGCCTTGGGCGTCGAACCGCCCGATTGGTCGAGCGCGGCGATAAACCCGTCGCCATCAGCCATAATGTTGCGCATAGCCAAATCCACCATCATCAAAATCCTTCA
>CAUJJQ010000295.1 GCA_963205285.1 Pseudomonadota bacterium
CGGCGATGGGCTGCATTTCCTCACCATCCGCACCGGCGACACGCTGCTTGGCATATTGCCCGTCACCCGCATGGCGCGCTTTGGCCGCCTGCCGATCCCCATCTGGACCGACTGGCTGCACCCCAACAGTTTTTTATCGCCGATCGTCATCCGCACAGGCGCCGAAATCCCCTTTTGGCAGACGGTAATCGCCGCGCTCACCCAGCGTGGTGGCGGGCGTTTCCTGCACCTCCAAGCGCTCCCCGAACAAAGTGCCGCGGCGCAGGCATTGGTGGAGGTAGCACGCATCGCGCGCCTGCCCCACGCCATCGAAAGCCGTCACCAGCGCGCCTTTTGCGCCGAACCGGGTGCGGCGGGCGCATATTGGGACGCGAACGTCCGCCCCAAAAAGCGCAAGGAATTGCGCCGCCAATGGAACCGCCTCAGCGAAATGGGCACGCTCGAAACAGGCATCCTCCCCCATGACCAATCGCCCGCAGACTGGATAGACGAATTCCTGCGCCTCGAAGCCGCTGGGTGGAAGGGGCGGGGCGGCTCGGCAATCGCCAGCGCGCCGGGTACCCGCGATTTTTTCACTCAAGCCGTCACCCAATCCGCCGCGCGACGGGCGGCGTTGCTGACATCGCTGACCATGGATGGGCGCGCGATTGCCATGCTCGCCACGCTGCGCGACGGGGATGGGGCCTTTTCCTTCAAAACCGCCTTTGATGAGGAATATGCCCGTTTTTCCCCCGGCGTCCTGTTGCAGCGCGAAAGCCTCAACCGCTTCGCCAATGTGGACGGGCTGCGCTGGGTCGACAGCTGCGCCGCCGAACATCACCCGATGATCGACAGCCTGTGGGCGGAACGGCGCACCATCTGTTCCATCGCCTGCGCGCTGCCCGGCACAATCAATCATCTCCACTGGCGCGGCGCGCATGGTGCGATGCGCATCTGGCACGCCATCAAAGGGGTGAGGCCCCGCCAAAAGGACGCGACATGACCAATAGCCCCTGTTTTGATGGTGCCGCGCGCGACGCCATCGCCGCCGCCTACCCCAATGGCAATGCGACCTTTGCCCATGGTTTTGCCGACCATCCGCTGCTCAGCCTCGACGCGCTGGCTGAACTGGGCGATGCATTGGGCGCGGATAATGTCGAATATAATCTATCCGACCTGCCGATCGGCGCGGGGGTGGCGGATGCAAAGGGTAACGGCCTGTCGATCGCCGATACCATCCGCACCATCCACGCCAACCAAAGCTGGGCGGTGCTGAAAAATATCGAAAAAATCCCCGCCTATCGCGCGCTGCTCGAAAAACTGCTCGGCGAAATTGCCGACATCGTTGAGCCGCGCACCGGGCCGATGCTGACCTTGCAGGGGTTTATCTTTGTATCCAGCCCAAAGTCGATGACCCCATATCACTTTGATCCGGAACATAATATTTTGCTCAATCTGGTGGGGCATAAGGAAATGCACGCCTTTCCAGCGGGCGATGCGCAATTTGCTGCGCCGCAGGAACATGAACGATACCACGCCGGGGGGCACCGCAATCTGCCGTGGCGTGATGATATGGCGGGCCACGAATATGTCGCGCATCTGGGGCCGGGACAGGCGGTTTTGATGCCGGTCATGGCCCCGCATTTCGTGACGGTGGGGGACGATGTGGCGATATCGCTTTCCATCACCTGGCGCAGCGAATGGAGCTATCGCGAAGCGGAGGGGCATGGCGCCAACCGCTGGCTGCGCGCGCGCGGGTTCAACCCGCCGCCGGTGCCGCGCTGGCCGCAACATGCCCGGCTGCGCAGTCTGGCGTGGCGCACGGCGCGCCGTATCGGCATGGTTGGCTAAAGCCAAGGCGCGCAAAAGCTTTCCAATCGGGCAATTTGCGGCTATGCGCGCGCCACGGGCGCAATGCAGGATGCTGTATTGCCGCCGCCAATCAAGGGAATATGCGGCCGGATGGCGAAAGAAGAATTGCTCGAAATGCGCGGCCAAGTGGTCGAACTGCTCCCCAACGCGATGTTCCGCGTCCGGCTGGAAAATGACCATGAAATATTGGGCCATACCGCGGGCAAGATGCGCAAAAACCGCATCCGCGTGCTGGTCGGCGACGAAGTTCTGGTCGAACTCACCCCCTATGATCTGACCAAGGGGCGCATCACTTACCGCTATATGCCCGGACGCGGCGGCCCCGGCCCGCAAAGCTGATTTTGCGGGGGCATATGCCCGAACTCATCCTCGCCTCCTCCTCCCCGCGTCGGCGTGAATTGCTGGCGCAATTGGGGCTGACCCCGGCGGCAATCCTGTCCCCAGATATCGACGAAAGCCCGCTCCGCCACGAAGACCCCGCGCGCTATGCGCTGCGCATGGCCTGTGAAAAGGCTGCCGCCGTGCCGGTCAACGCAGGCCAAGTCGCCATCGCGGGCGATACGGTGGTCGCGCTGGGGCGGCGGATATTGCCGCGCGCGGCGGACGGGGCGGAGGTTACCCGCTGCCTCCACCTGCTGGCCGGGCGGCGACACCGTGTTTTCAGCGCGCTGGCAACCCGCGATGCGACGGGGCAGATACGCCACCGCCTTGCCAGCTCCATCGTCGCCTTTGCCCCGCTGAGCGATGGCGACATCGCGCGCTATGCCGCAGGCGGCGAAGGGGTGGGTAAAGCGGGCGGCTATGCCATACAGGGCGCGGCGGGCGGCTTTGTCCGCTGGATGAGCGGCAGCTATTCCGCCATCGTCGGCCTGCCGCTGTTCGAAGCGCGCGCGCTGCTGCGCCATGCGGGGTTCGACATTGGCTGAGTGGCTGGTCGAACAGGGGATAGGCGAAGTGCGCGCCGCGCTGATCGATGCTGGCGAGATTTTGCAGACGCGCGTTGAACGAGAGGGTGACGGTCATTTGCCCGGTGCGCGGGTGCAGGCGCGCCTCATCGATGCACATGCGCGGCTGGCACGCAGCAATGATGGGCAGGAATTGCTGCTGACCCACAAGCCACAATTGAGTGAGGGGCGCGACTTTACCGCCGAAATCCGCCGCGCCGCGATTGCAGAGGCGGCGCTGGTCAAACGGGCAACGGCGGTGGCGGTTGATGGCTTGCCCACCCCCCTGCCCCCGCTGGCCGAACGGCTGGCGCGCGGGGATTGGCCGGTGCGCATGCTCGCCGCGCATGCGCCCGATGCGCTGGAAGCGGCGGGATGGTCGGAATTATGGGCAGAGGCGGCGGACGGGCTTATCCCCTTTACCGGCGGGCTGCTGCGCCTGTCGCTCACCCCGGCGATGGTGGTTTTCGATATTGATGGCAATGCCCCGCCGGGTGATCTGGCGCGCGGCGGCGCGGCCGCAGCGGCGGCCACTATTTTGCGCATGGGGCTGGGCGGCGGCATCGTCATCGATTGCCCCCGCGTTGCCGACAAGGCGGCCCGCGCCGCCATTGATGCTGCCTTTGACGATGCGTGGCAGGCAGGACATGGCGGCCATTTCGAACGCACCGCGACCAGTGGCTTTGGCCTCCTCCACATCATTGTCCCACGCACCATGCCCAGCATTGCCGAGCGCGCGATATTCGACCGGGTGGGGAGCGCGGCGATCGCGCTGCTGCGCCGCGCCGAACGTGCGCGCGGGACGGGGGCATTAACGCTCCACGCGCATCCGGCGGTGATTGACTGGCTGGCGGCGCGCGATGCGCTGACTGGCGAACTGGCCGCGCGGACGGGCAGACCCGTCACCTTGTCATCGGCGGGCGAATTGGCGATGGAGGCTGGCCATGCCCAGTAACACCACCGCTTCGATCGGCACTTCGCGCGCGCGCCCCTGCCCGCTGTGCGGCAAACCGGGCGTCCAGCAATATCGCCCCTTTTGCTCGCGCGGTTGTCGTGACCGCGACCTCAACGCCTGGTTTGGGGAGGATTATCGCGCAGCCGTGCGCGGCGGCGCGGACGAAGGGGACGACCCCGACCAGCCACCGCAATAGTGGGGCAATAATTGCAACTCGCCGCCATTTTGCGCTGGACAGCAATGCAAACCCGCCCCTATAGGCGCGGCTTCCAGCGGCGGGGGCATGCCCCCACATCCCGAATGGAATGCCTAGGTAGCTCAGTTG
>CAUJJQ010000296.1 GCA_963205285.1 Pseudomonadota bacterium
GTTGATGGTGATGGTGGCGGCTTCGGCAGCAACCAGCGCAATGGATCCATCAGCAGAAATCGTTCCGTTCTGGATGATGCGCGGCGCGACCAGCGCAATATAGGCGCTGCCATCCGTACGGTTGGAGAGGATTTGCGCGCCCGCAGCTATATTAATTTCGCTGGCATTGGTGCCCGCAATCCCCGAATCGCCAAAGCGGATTTCATTGCGAGTTCCGAAAAGGCCGCCGGTGGTGTCAATATCGCGGTTGGTCAGGACAAGGCTGCCGACATTGATGACCGCGCTTGACCCGACCATGATGCCGCCGGGGCTGTAAAACCAAACGTTGCCGCCCGGCCCGCCATTGACATCCGAAGTGATCGCGCCGTTCAATTCAATCATCCGCGCAACCGGTACATCGGCACCGTTGCGCGGGATGATGCGGTTGAGCACGGTAAATTCCTGCGCGCCGGTAAAGCGCGCGCTCGCGCCGAAGGGCAGGAAATCGATATTGCCCGTACCGGTGCGGTCATTAGGCGTCCAGTTGATTACCGCCTGCGGAACATTGACCGTGATTGTATCCGCGCCGGGGGTTTGCACCACACTGGCGCTGCCGGGCACCACAATTTCGGGTGCACCCTGAAAGCCGGTGGTCAATTGCGCCCGCGCCGGATTGGCCTGCACTAGGGCGACTGCGCTTGCTGCCAGAGCGGCGCTGGTCAGCAAACGGGCACGCAGCCCGCGCTTTGATGCGGGGGCCAACGTGCGAATGGCGCGATGGGGAAGGGCACGGGTCATGGTCATCATCCTGCTAGGGTGAGCGGAGCGGCTCACCGGGCAATTCCAAATTGAACACTCAGCGACATCAGAAAACGGGTGGGGCCGCGCGTTCCGGCAAAGCCTGCGCGCTGCAATGGTTCGGCTATCGCAAAGTCGAGCCGCGCCCTATCCCCCCATGCGACGCGCGCGCCACCGCCCACCGACACTAGCTTTTGGGGGTTTAGGCCGGCAAAGCCGCTATCCTCATTCCATGTCCATGCCGCATCGACAAAGGCAAAGGGCTGGATGGCAAAACTGGTGCGCGTGCGCGGGACAAGCGACAGGATGCGGATTTCCCCGCTGAGGCCCAGCCCGCTGTCGCCGGTTAAAATGCCGGGGTCATAGCCGCGCCCGGTGGTAAAGTTGCCGGCGGAAAATTCCTCATAAGCGGCGAGCGCGCTCGAACTATATTGCGCGCGCGGGGCAACGACAAAAGTTACGATGGGCGTCGGGCGAAACGCAAATTCGCCGCGCGCGCGCACGATGAAGGCGGATGGATTGGCCTCTATCCGGCTGAGTGGCACAGCGCCCGGACCAAAGCAGGCACCGCCCACTACGCAGCGGTCACTCGCACCAAAAATATCAATGCCTTTGCGCGCTTCCAATTCCAGATTGGCCGACCATTGGGGTTCGGCAGGTGAATAGCCATCGACGCCTGAAAAGGCGTCGGGGTCAATCCACGCCTGATCGAGTTTGAGCCATGCAACACGCAAATTGTCGCGGCTGAGCAGTGCACCGACCGCGCTTGTATCCTGATCAATCCAGTCGAAACCCCCAGCTATCCATGTGCTGCGCGTCTGGCGCAGATTAATGGGGTATCGCGCCTGCAGGGTGCCCACCAACGTATTGGATTTCAGGTTCAACCCACCCGCGATGGTCGGACGCGTCCAAGCATAAGTGAAATCGCCCGCGATGGTGAGGCCGTGGCGACCAAGACGGAAATTATGCCCCGCCTGCACCACTTGCTGTTCGTCGGTGTCGGCAGTCGAATATATGGCCAGACTGGTTTCGTCGCCAAGCCCGGTCAAGCCGAACAACCGTGCACGCGCAATCCCGCCCCAACGTCCGACTGCATGGCTGCCGAAATTCTGGAAATTGGCATCCACCGCGCCGGCTTGCTGGACGGCGATGACCTCACCCACCACTTCACCAGGCGCGCCCGCCGGGCGCAGCGTCAATCGCGTGGATAGGCCGGGAATATTATTGGCGAGCAACAGACTGCGTTCGGCATCGCGCACGTTGAACAGCGGCTGATCCTGCAAATTGGACAGGTAACGCGCCAATTGATGTTCGTTCGCACCAATGTCGCCGCGCACTTGGATGCGTGAGAGATGGGCAGCCAAAATGTCGAGTTGGACGGCCCCGCCGCTGATTGTCTGCACCGGCACGCGCACGGCAGCGAGATAGCCTGCGCGGCGCAAAATGGTCGCCGCCCGGTCGCGGATTTCGCAGACCGACGCCACCGGCACTTCCTGCCCCACCATGTCGCGCCACGCATCATCAAGCATCGCGGTGTCGAGCGCGGCTGGAGCGTTGAATGTCACCTGCGACAGGGTGAAGCGGACATTGGTAAATTCACCACCCGACAGCGGGCAGGGGGAACGTTCGATCGCACCATTGCTGTCGATATCAACGCGCGTGGTTTCGCTGCTGACCGGCGGGGGGGTGCGCAAAATCTCCTCCCGCGTGGGGGCGACCTGCGCCAGCGCGGGAGCAGCACTGCCCAATGCGAGCAACGCGGCACCCATCCACAACCATCCCGCACGGTATCCCCGATATGTGCCTGTCCCGGACAATTTCTTGTTTTGCAAAACCATTATCGGCTGTTCCGTGTGCTGGGGTTGGTGACCATATTTGCCGCCGTGGTGGAAGGTGTCGGCGTGGCGCTGCGCTGGAGTGCTTGGCCGCCATCGCCGATGATCGCAAAGCCCGCCCAATAATAAGGATGCGACGTTGCCACATCGTCCATCAGCGCTGCTTGGGCATTGCCCAATGCATCGGCGACGCTTTCGCCCGGTGCCGCCCGGAAAAGTCCCCCAATCAACCGCGATGTTGCGTTGAAATCATCGGGGGCGGGCCAATGGCTGGCAAGGACGGAACGACCACCCGCGCCGATAAAGGCACGCACCAGGCCATCGAGCGCGGTGCCACCGCCGGTTGTCACGCCGGCGGCACGGGTTGCAGCAATGCTGGCTTCCCCAGCCGTGTCGCATGCCGACAGGATGACGAGGTCGGCATCGAGGCGGAGGCGGAAAATCTCATCAAAGCTGAGTAGACCGTCCGACCCGCTCGTCCCGAAACTGGTCAGTAATGCAGGCTTTACCGAACATTGCGGGCGCGGCGGGGTCACCAATCCATGGGTGGCAAAATGCAAAATCCGATACTGCGCCAAATTATCGGCGTTCATAATCGCCTGGTCAGTAAAGGCCGCGCCTGTCACCACTTCAGCCCCACCTACGCCAATCAAATTACGCGCATCATAAAGTTCGGCGGGTGAAATTGGGCGGTTCCACTGGCTAAGCGACCAGTTGCAGTCGGCGTCCACCTGATCACCCGACCGCGTGCGCGCGATGCTGATTGCATCGCTGGCA
>CAUJJQ010000297.1 GCA_963205285.1 Pseudomonadota bacterium
GCCGATGCCGACGTGGGCGCTGACATCAATGCGTGCATCGCCGCCGATGACGGTGGACCAACCGGCGACATCATCCGGCCCATAGCGGTTGCTGGCATAGCGCACGCCCCAGAATAGCGCATATTCGCCGCGTTCGTGCCAACGGTCACCGCCGCCGAGCAGATTAGAACGTGCGCCTTCGCCGTCATTGCCCAGCGGGCTGTAGTTGATGGCAAGGCTGTTCATCACCCGGCTGGAACGGACATCGCCCGAAACATTGAGCACTGGTCCGCCAATTGGCCCCGGTGTGCCAAAAACCGCGCCCGTTACTTCGTCATAGGCAAATTCGAGCTTGTCGAGCACCGCCCAGCGGCTCGATGCCGGGCGATAGGCGAGGCTGAGTTCACCCTGCGCGGTTTCGCTGGCAACGCCGGTTTCGCTCTTTGCGCGCGTCCAACTGCCCAGACCACCCAAGGCAATGCCATCGCCAATGCGGCGGATTGCGCCCAATGTTACCCCGCGCCGGTCGGCAACTTCGCCGTCGCGCCATTCGCCGCGCAAGGCCAGCGACCAATTTTCGGTGCGATATGTGGCACCGGTTGAGATGGCGAGGAAATCCTCCACTATCGTGCCCATACCATCGAGCATGCCGCCCGATGCAATGGGATGTGCGGGGTTTAATATGTCGATGAAACGCACCCCGCCCAGCGTGCGCTGGCCGTCGATGCTCATATCCACAGAGATTTTTTCCGAAACTTGCAGCGATTGTGACAGACCATAAGCGGCAAAGCTGCGCGGTCCAAATTCGCCCAGATTCTGCGACGCACCGGCGAGGTTAATGCGCCCGCCGGCCCATGGTGTCACGTCAAAGCCGATGCGGCCCGTGCGCGTTTTGATGCTGGAACCGTCGGCCAGTTCATAGCTGCCGATCAACGCCACGCCGTCAATCAAATTGAAGCGTGCGGACAGGCTGTGGCGCGCCGGGAAATCGACCGATGCATCATCCCCGCCCAGCGCAAATTCGCTTTGGGCCGACAATTCCAGCTTTTGCCCGAACAGCCGTTGCGACGCACCCAATTGGATGAGGTTGCTATCATTGTTGCTGCCGTCCGACAGACGGTCGTCGGCATGGGTTAACCCCACGCGCACACTGGTGTCGAGCGAACGCCATTCGCCGAGCAGACGTGCCGCGCGGCGGCGCGCGCCGGTCAGCATATAATCTTCCTGCCATGCAGAGGCGAGCAGCGACATGTCGCGGGCAAAGCGCCACGTGGCGTCGAAACCGACACGGCGGCTGCTGTCACCCGAGGCCGACAATTGACCAACCCCAAAGCCAGATTCACGTTCGCGGGCATAGGCAAGCAGGTCGATGTCGGCCGAATGATGTTCCGCCTCCACCAGCCAGCCATGCGGGGTGCCGCTGCCCGCGCGATCATCATTCGACAGTGCAAATTCGGCGCGGATTTCGGTGCTGTCGCTGGGGCGCAGGCGCACATCGACCCCGCCCAGATTGTTGGTGACGCTGTCGGTTTCATCATGGATGAAAGTCGCGCCGACGCGCACCGAACCGCTGTCATTGGTCCATGCCGCGCGGCCACCGGCGTTCAGCACGCGCGCACCAACGCCGTTCACTTCATAATCGGCGACGATGAAACGCGGGTTCATGTCGTTGTCGCGGCTGAGGATCGGTTGTCGGAAACGCAGCGTGCCGGCGAAATAATCGATGTCATAATCGATATGACGGGTCAGCACTTCGCTTGACAGGACAATGTCGCTACGCAACCGGTCACGCACTTCGATGGTGATGCGTTCGCTGTTCGCCAAAATATCGCGGGTGCGCAGTTGATAGGGGCCGGAAAGGCCATTGCCCTGAAACTCTTCGCGCGAATGGCGGTATGGCGTGTCAGCGACAAAGGCAGTCAGTGCCAGATTGCCGTCGTTATATTCGGCGCGGCCACCGTTCAGCGCGCGCTGATAGCGGGCCAGCACCGTGTCGTTGAGGCCGGTTTCAAAATCACCGAACAGCGCGTGGAATTGCGGCCGTTCGAGGCGGACATAGAGGTTGCGCACGCTCGCCGCGTCAAAGCCATTGTCGCTGCGGTCGGCAAAGATTGTGTAGTAAGCGCGCGGGTCAATCACCCCGCCAAAGCGGCTGTCGTCACGTTCCCGGTCGCTGTCGTACGAAAGCGTCATCAGCCATTGGCCGAGGATACGTCCCTTGGCATAGAGCGCGATGCGCCCGTCCACATTGTCGCTGGGCAGATCTTCCGCCACGCTTTCCATATGCGCATCAAGCGTGTTGTAACCCAGCGTTCCTGCGGCAAAGCCGACAATCGTCCACGGGCGATCACCCGGGTTCAGCCAGACGTCGAGCGTCTGCGCGCGCGTCACCTGATCATTACGGAATGTGAAGTTCAGCCGCGCGGTGCCCGACGTCGATGTCGGTTGCAGTTCGATATAGGCAATCCCATCATCACCCGCGACGCGCCAGTTGGTCGGGCGGCTTTCCAGCCCCGACAATTGGCGTTCCTGTTCGGCATCTGCCTCTATCGCGGCGCGGTGTGGGGCATCGACCGAAAAATCACCAACCACCCCTTGGCGCACCGGGCGGCCATAACGGTCGGTCAGGCGCACGGCGATGACCGGGCGGTGCAGACCATCGGCGATGAGCAGGCTGGCTTCGGAGACGATGGTGGCGCGCATTGCGCCGCCAGAAAGCGCGACATGGCGTTCGAGGCGGGCCGCCTCGCTGCCATCGGCATTGAGGACGCGAGCGACAAATAAATTATCGCCGTCGCGCAGCGCGACACCGCGCCAGACGCTGATACGGTAACTGCCGTCGGGTGATGCGCTGGCACCGTCATAATTTAACGGGTCAACCGCATTGCCATTCAGCGTCAGTTGAACGTTTTGTCCGCTAAGATGCTGAATCGCGATACGGATCGCCGGGGTGCGCGGATTATGAAGCTCGTCGGGGAAAACCCACGAAATCCCGGCGCTTCGCCCAGCAAAAAAGTCGGTATCGCCGCCGGCTGCATGGACATCGCTGGCGACGTCGGGGCGCGGCGGTGCCACAAGGGCGGGGGTGGCCGCCATCGGCGCGTCAGCAGGCGCTTCGGGCGAAGTGACGGCAACGGCGTGGAAATCTGCGCGGATAAGCTGGCCACAGCGACCTTCTGCAAAACGGGACAGCGGGATGACCGCGCTTTCGACATT
>CAUJJQ010000298.1 GCA_963205285.1 Pseudomonadota bacterium
CCCGCCAACCGTGAATTGATGCAATTTGCCGTGGCTGGCGGGGCGGCGGCGTTTCGCGCCAATTGCGTCCAATGCCATGGTTCGGGGGCGACTGGATCGCCGGGCTATGCCAATTTGCGCGACGATGACTGGCTGTGGGGCGGGGATATGAACGCCATCCACTTCACCATCACCAACGGCATCCGCAACCCCGACCACCCGCAAACGCGCATGTCGCTGATGCCCGCTTTTGGCCGTGACGGCATTTTGACCGGGCAGCAGATTGATGATGTGGTGAGCCATGTCCGCGTCATTTCGGGGCAGGAACGCGCCAGCGCCGCATCCGCACGCGGCGCGGTGATTTTTGCCGAAAATTGCGCCGTTTGCCATGGCCCGACGGGGGAGGGGATGCGCTCTGTCGGCGCGCCGCGCCTGACCGACCGTATCTGGCTTTATGGCGGCGACCGCGCGACGCTCACCACCAGCGTTGCCAATGCGCGCCGCGCGGTTATGCCCGCATGGGGCGGACGGCTCGACCCGGTGACCATCAATATGCTGACCGCCTATGTCCATAGTCTGGGCGGCGGTGAAGCGGCCCCTGGACCGACAGAGACAGGCGCGCAGCCTGCTGCCCCGACGGTGCCCGCAACGCCATAAAGACATGCTTCTGATCCGACGAGATATGCGGATAGGACTTAGGAGGAGAAAATGACAGCGCCCGCCCCCGCCAAGGGCTTTTCGCTTTATGCCAAGCGCGAACCGGTCTTTCCCAAAGCGGTGAGCGGTAATTTTCGTCGCCTGAAATGGGCGATTATGGCGGTGACGCTGACCATTTATTATGTGACGCCGTGGCTACGCTGGGACCGTGGCCCCTATGCGCCCACACAGGCCGTGCTGGTCGATCTGGCGCATCGCCGTTTCTATATGTTCGGCATAGAGATTTGGCCGCACGAATTTTATTATGTCGCAGGGTTGCTGATCATGGCGGGAATCGGCCTGTTTCTGCTGACCAGCGCGGTCGGACGGGCATGGTGCGGCTATGCCTGTCCGCAGACGGTGTGGACCGATTTATTCCAATTGATCGACCGGCTGATTGATGGGGATCGCAACGCGCAATTCCGCCTGCACGCCGCGCCATGGGGGCCGGGTAAAATCGCCCGCCGCCTCGTCAAATGGGGGATATGGCTGGTGATTTCGCTGGCGACGGGCGGCGCATGGGTTTTCTATTTCGCCGATGCACCGCAGTTGGCCGGACAATTATTTGACGGCAGCGCCGCGCCCGTTGCCTATAGCGCGATTCTGGTTCTGACGCTCACCACCTTTGTCTTTGGCGGGTTCATGCGCGAACAAGTGTGCATTTACATGTGCCCATGGCCGCGCATCCAGACCGCGATGCTCGATGAAAAATCGCTGATTGTGACCTATAAGGATATGCGCGGCGAACCGCGCGGCAGCGTCAAGGCGGCGCGGGCGGAGCCGGACAAATTCGGTGATTGTATTGATTGCGACCAATGTGTCGCGGTTTGCCCGACGGGCATCGACATTCGCGATGGGGCGCAGGTTGGCTGTATCACTTGTGCCTTGTGCATCGATGCCTGCGATGCGGTGATGGCACAGGTTGGCCGCCCGCGCGGGTTGATTGATTATGCAACGCTCGCCGATGCAAAGGTGGAGCAAGCGGGGGGTAAGGCTGCGCCGCTGCTCAAAACCATATTTCGTGCGCGCACCTTAATCTATTTGGGGCTGTGGTCGGCGATTGGGCTCGGTCTGTTGTTCACGCTGGGCAATCGCACACGGGTGGATATTTCGGCGGCGCAGGAACGCAACCCGCGCTTTGTCCAATTGTCGGCGGGCGATATTCGCAACGCATACAGCATCAATATATCCAACATGGAAAGCCGCCCGCGCCAGATGCGCGTGGCGATGGAGGGGCTGGCGGGTGGCCATATGTGGCAGGGCGAAAGCAGCGCGGCAACGCATGCCCGCGCCATTGACGTGACGGTGCCGGCGGACAGTGTTGCGCGCGTCACCGTCTTTGTCGCCGCCCCCTATGGCAATGGGCATAGTGAGGATTTCCACTTCACCTTGCGCGCGCTTGACCGCGAAGGCGGCGGGGACAATCATGCCGTCACCTTCTCCCGCCCGTTGGAATGATGCCATGAACCAGCCCGAACCGCGCCCATTTACCGGCCGTCATGCGGCGATCATGATCGTCAGTTTCTTTGCGGTGGTCATCATCGTCAACCTGGTCATGGCGCGTTTTGCTATATCGACCTTTGGCGGGACGGTGGTGGACAATAGCTATGTGGCGAGCCAGCAATATGACCAATGGCTGGCGCGGGCAGAGGCGGGCGAACGGCTGGGTTGGCAGGTGACGAGCGCGCTGGACGCCAGCCGCCATGTCATCGTGCGCGTGGCGGGCCACGATGGGGCGGCGCTGAATGATGCGATGCTGCGCGCGCGTGCTCACCATGTGCTGGGGCAAAGTGGGGAAGTGCGCCTCAACTTTACGGGGCTTGGCAATGGTCAATATCGTTCGACCGAGCCATTGCCGCAGGGCCGCTGGCAGGCGGTGGTGACGATCCGCCATGGCGCAGACACACGGCGCATCGCATGGGCATTTGAATGAACGCGCCGCTGCCCGGTGCTACCTCTATGGGGGACGGCGCGGCTGTGCTGGCGCGGGCGCGCCTCTCCATCCCCGGCATGCATTGCGCAGGGTGCATCGCCAAGGTTGAACGGCTGTTGACTGCTAGCGATGGTGTGTATGGCGCGCGGGTCGATTTTTCTGAAAAATCGGTGGCGATTGACCATGATGCAGCGCAGATCGACGTGCCGCAATTGGTGCGCATGCTCGAACAAAATGGCTTTGCCGCGCACCCCATTTTGACGCTCGATGAAGCCGCCGACAGCGCCGATGCCGCCGCCGCGCGCCACCATGCGATGCTGCTCAGCGCGCTTGGCGTGGCGGCATTTGCATCGATGAACATCATGCTGCTGTCGGTATCCATCTGGTCGGGGCTGGCAGGCGACGGGCGGACGATTTTCCATTGGCTGTCTGCGGCAATTGCGGTGCCGACGGTCATCTGGTCGGGTCGCCCCTTTTTCCAGTCGGCATGGGGGGCGGTGCGCCATGGCCGTACCAATATGGACGTGCCGATCTCCATCGCGGTGCTGCTGACCACCGGCATGTCGCTGTATGAAACTGCGACGCATGGCCCGCACGCATGGTTTGATGGCGCGGTGATGCTGCTGTTTTTCCTGCTCGGCGGGCGGGTGCTCGATTCGATGATGCGCGAACGCGCGCGCGCCGGGGCCAGCGCGTTGATGGCGGCTGGCGCGGCGGGCGCGATGCTGGTTGATGGGGCGGGGCGTGCGGTCTGGCACGCGGCATCGGCCATTCGACCGGGCGATGTCATGCTGGTTGCGGCGGGGGAAAGGCTGGCTGCGGACGGCGTGCTGATCGACGCGGCAGCGCGCATCGACCAATCGATCCTGACGGGGGAGGCGGCGAGCATCCCCTTTGCCAAGGGGCAGATGCTGCTTGCCGGGATGCTCAACCTCGACGCGCCGATCCGCGTACGCGCGCGCGCGGTGGGGGATGACAGGCGGATTGCCGAATTGGCGCGCGCGATGCGCGATGCCGGGCAGCAGAAATCGCGCTATGTCCGCATCGCAGATCGGGCGGCGCGGCTTTATACGCCGGTGGTTCACGCGCTCGCTGCGCTGGGATTTTTGGGCTGGATACTGGCCGGCGCAGGCGCGCACCAAAGTCTGCTGGTTGCAGTGGCGGTGCTGCTCATCACCTGTCCTTGCGCGCTTGGCCTTGCGGTGCCGGTGGCACAGGTCGTCGCGTCGGGCGCGCTGATGCGCAGCGGCCTGTTGGTAAAGGATGGCAGCGCGCTCGAACGGCTGGCCGAATGTGACATGGCGCTGCTCGACAAGACGGGGACGCTGACGCTGGGGCGTCCGGTGCCGCAATCACTGGACGGGTTGGACGACGCAAGCCGCAGCATCGCGCTCGCGCTCGCACAGGCGAGCAGCCATCCACTCAGCCGGGGGTTGGCGCGCAGCCTGAACGAAGTTGGCGTGGTGCCCGCCGATATTACCGATATTG
Source organism: Pseudomonadota bacterium (assembly GCA_963205285.1). Lineage (GTDB taxonomy): Bacteria > Pseudomonadota > Alphaproteobacteria > Sphingomonadales > Sphingomonadaceae > Sphingopyxis. The sequence continues at coordinate 4,097 of CAUJJQ010000298.1, forward strand.
CCGAAACGCCGGGGGTTGGCATGTCGGGGCAGTGGCAGGGGCAGGAAGTCACGCTGGGTCGCGATGGCGGCGCATCGGGCGCGGCGGCGCAGGCGGGCATGACCATCACCCTCACCATCGGCAGTGGCGCGGCGCATGACATGGTGATGGAGGATGTGTTGCGCCCCGATGTGGCGGTGGCGCTCCGCGCGCTTAGCTCGCTCGGCCTGCCGCAGCAGATTATCTCGGGCGATGGCGCGGCGGCGGTGGAAAAGGTCGCGCAGGCGCTCACCCTCCCGGCAACAGCGGCTGCTGACCCCGATGCCAAATTGGCACTGATTGAACGGCTGCGGGCAGACGGTAAGCGGGTGCTGATGGTGGGCGACGGGTTGAATGATGGCCCGGCACTTGCCGCCGCGCACGCATCCATCGCCCCGTCGAGCGCCAGCGACGTTGGCCAACAGGCCGCCGACCTGGTGTTCATGGGGGATAGTTTGAACGCCCTGCCGCGCGCGGTGCGCGCCGCGCGGATGACCCAGCGCATCGTGCGCAGCAATTTCCTGCTCGCCATAATTTACAATGTCATTGCGGTGCCGATGGCGCTGGCGGGCGGGGTAACCCCGCTGGTGGCGGCGGTTGCCATGTCCTCCTCCTCGCTCATCGTTGTTGCCAATTCGCTGCGTCTGGTGCGCGCGGCGCGATGACGGCGGGTCTGCTCTTTCTCATCCCCGTCGCGCTTGGCCTTGGCCTATTGGGCCTGTTCGCCTTTCAATGGGCGCTGCGCAGCGGGCAATTTTCCGACCTCGACGGCGCGGCAATGCGCATTTTGATTGAGGATGAGGGGGATGGCGACACGCCGCTTGAGGGGGATGCGCGCAACGGGTAAGCCAGTCCGCATATTTTGCGGAGAATATTGACCCATGCCTTCCGGTTTAATCGCCCTGCTCGACGATGTGGCGGGGATTACCAAAATTGCTGCCGCCTCCATCGATGATCTGGGCGCTGCGGCGGGCAAGGCCGGGTCAAAGGCGGTGGGGGTCGTTATCGACGATGCGGCGGTCACCCCGCGCTATGTCACCGATTTTCAACCCGACCGCGAATTGCCGATCATCTGGAAAATCGCGCGCGGTTCGTTGTTCAATAAATTGGTCATTTTGCTCCCGCTGGCGTTGCTCCTTTCCAGTTTTGCGCCATGGGCGGTGACCCCGCTCCTCATGATCGGCGGGGCCTATTTATGTTATGAGGGGGCGGAAAAATTGCTCCATGCATGGCAGGGCGACCATGGGGAGGAGGATGTGCCCGCCTTTGACGAACCTGCGGCGGCAGAGGCGGCAAAGGTAAAGGGTGCCATCCGCACCGACTTCATCCTGTCGGCAGAAATTATGGCGATTGCATTGGCCGCTGTCGCCGACCAGCCGCTTGTCATGCGCGCCGCCGCGCTGGCGCTGGCCGGGGTTGCGGTGACAGCGCTCGTCTATGGTGTCGTCGCCTGCATCGTCAAAATGGATGATGTCGGCCTCGCGCTCGCCAAAAGGCGGCTGGGCGTTACCCGCGCCATCGGTCGCGCACTCGTGCGCGGCATGCCTCTCATCATGTCGGCGCTGTCGAAAATCGGCACCGCCGCGATGCTGTGGGTCGGCGGGCAGATTTTCGTCCATGGGATGGAGACATTGGGTGCTGGGGAACCGGCGCATATGTTCCACAGCATCGCTGGGGCGGCGGGGCATGCGCTGCCTGCAATGGCTGCGGCGGTCGAATGGGTCATCGGCGCGGCATTGGCCGGCGTTTTTGGCGTGCTGCTCGGCGGCCTGATCGTCGCGGCACTGGGCCTCATCAAAAAGGCAAAACCCGCAAAATCAGAAACGAGCGCCTAATTTGGGGCCGCACAGCATTGGCCCATAGCTCGCCGCGAACAGGCCAAAGGCGATGGTCCACAAAATTGCCGATGCGCCAAGCAAATGGCCATAATGGCTGGGGCCAAGGCTGATCGCAAAGGGTGCGGCAACGCGCAGCATCGTCGCCAGATTGACCGCGATATAGATGGCGATGGTTGCCCTGTCGGCGCGGCGTGGTCGCCCGGTGTGGCTGCGGCTGGTGCGCGTCATCAACCCCAGCGTCATAACGCCGATGCCGCCGCTGGTCAGCGCATGCACCGCCCCGCTTTGCGCCACGCTATCGGGCCAGAGCATCGATGCGCCCAACAAAGCCAAGCCCAGCGCCACCCAGAAATATCCGGCGTGGAGGATAAGGAGCATCGCATCATGCGCGACCTTGTGCCCGCGCCAGCGCGCAAGCCGGACCATATGCCCGACACCGGCGATAAGCAGCGGGATGCCCGCCCAGCGCGCGTCGCTCTGCACCACCCAATCGATAAGGCCCACCGCGCTCAGCGCCAGCACCAGCCGGTCGAACAGGCCCGGCGGGGCAGGGGGCGGGGTGATTTTGTTGAGCATCAGATAGTTGGCGGTGAAGCTTGGCACCAAACGTCCGCCCATCAGCGCGATTAAAAAGCTGATGAGCGCGATGCTCGCCCGCTCGACATAGGGGGTGAGCGCTGGGTGAAAGCTGCCGACATGCCAACAAATATTGGCCAGCGCGAGCGCCGAGACGATGATGGCAGGGGGCAGGCTGCGCCAATTGCTGGCGGCAAATTGTTCGCGCAGCAGCGCGAGCGCAAAGAGCAATAGGAACGCGCCATCCATCAGCGCGGCGCTGACCGGCCCAATCCACGGCAGGAGCAGCATGGCGAACCGGCCCGCCAGCCACAGCAGAACCAGCAGGATTATTGGCCGCCCGGCGACTGGATATTTGCCGGTCCAATTGGCGCCCGCGACGGTCAGATAGCCGACGATGACCGCGCCGGCATAGCCAAAGAGCATTTCATGGACATGCCAGTCGCGCGAAAAAATTTCGGCGGCACGCGCCGCGCCCAGCCCCAAAAAGGCGATGAGCCACGCTGGCACGGCCAGCGCGGCAAAAACCGCCGCGAACAGAAAAAATGACCTGAAACCAAAGCTCCACAGGGGATGCCCGCGATATTCGCGCAAAATCTGCGCGGTGGTCTTGGGCATATTCGACTCCTCAGCTCATAATTTCGGCCAAGCTAACCTTGGGCATCCCGCATTTTTTTGCGCTGGGTCAATGTTGGCTTGGCGCGACTTTGTCAGCTTCCACCCCTCTCGCCAAGTGCTGATCGCGACGCAATATATATGCCACTAAATATATATGAGGCACTAGATATTGACGATGCGCAAGAACTAGGCGTAGCTTGGCGATTCTGGCCAAACTGGTTTGTGGGGGTAAATATGCGGATTTTGCGGCATTTCACGCATGGTGATGGTGGCCCCTATGGCGATATGCCGTTCCAGACATTGTCCTCCAGCATCCGCAACCCAGATGGGTCGCTGGTTTTTTCGGCTGACGCGGTGGAGGTGCCCGCCCATTGGTCGCAGGTTGCCACCGATGTTCTGGCGCAAAAATATTTCCGCCGCGCTGGGGTGCCCGCACGCACGCGCCCGGTACGTGAAAAAAATGTGCCGCGATTTCTCTGGCGTCATGTGCCCGACCGGCTGGCGCTGGGGCAATTGCCCGAAGCCGAACGCTTTGGCGGTGAAACCAGCGCCAAGCAGATTTTCCACCGGCTCGCTGGCTGCTGGACTTATTGGGGGTGGAAGGGCGGATATTTCACCCGCGAATGTGACGCGCGCGCCTTTTATGATGAAATGTGCCACATGCTCGCTGCGCAAATTGCCGCGCCGAACAGCCCGCAATGGTTCAATACGGGTCTTTTCTGGGCCTATGGTATCGACGGGCCGGGGCAGGGGCATTTTTACGTCGATCACCGCGATGGCAAGATTTGCGCGTCGACCAGCGCCTATGAACACCCCCAACCGCATGCATGCTTTATCCAATCGGTGGCCGATGATCTGGTGAATGATGGCGGCATTATGGATTTGTGGGTGCGCGAAGCGCGCTTGTTCAAATATGGCAGCGGCACGGGCAGCAATTTTTCGCATATTCGCGGGGCGGATGAACCGCTGGGCGGCGGCGGAAAATCATCCGGATTAATGTCCTTCCTCCAGATTGGGGATAGGGCGGCAGGCGCGATAAAATCGGGCGGGACGACGCGCCGTGCGGCCAAAATGGTGGTGGTTGATGTCGATCACCCCGATATTGAGGCATATATCGACTGGAAAGTGCATGAGGAACAAAAGGTTGCGGCGCTGGTCGCCGGTTCCAAAATCGTCAAGCGCCACATAGACTCCATTTTGGCCGCCGCTGCTGAAGGGGGCACTGAACCTGCACATAACCCTGTGCTCAAATCCGCGATGCGCGCGGCGCGCAATGCCGCTGTCCCCGATCAGATGGTGAAGCGCGCGCTGATGCTGGCGGCGCAGGGCATTTTTGAAATGGCGCTCGATGAATATTCAACCGACTGGGATGCGGAGGGGTATCGCAGCGTTTCGGGGCAAAATTCGAACAATAGCGTGCGGGTCAGTGATGATTTTCTGCGCGCGGTGGAGGGCGATGGCGAATGGACGCTCACCCGCCGCACCGACGGGGGGGTGCATAAAAAACTGCGTGCGCGCGGCTTGTGGGACAAAATCGGCTATGCCGCATGGGCGAGCGCGGACCCCGGCATCCAGTTCCACACCAGCATCAATGACTGGCACACCTGCCCCCACGCCGGGCCGATCAACGCATCCAACCCGTGCAGCGAATATATGTTCATCGACGATACCGCCTGCAATCTGGCGTCGATCAACCTATTGCCGTTGCGCGCTGCCGATGACCGCTTTGATGTTGCCGCCTTTGAACATGCGGTGCGTTTGTGGACAATCTGCCTCGAAATTTCGGTGCTGATGGCGCAATTCCCGTCGCGGGAGATTGCCAATCTTTCCTATCAATATCGCACCACAGGGCTTGGCTTTGCCAATATCGGCGGCCTGCTCATGGCGTCTGGGATTGCGTATGACAGCGATGCTGGCCGCGCGCTGTGCGCCAGCATTTCGGCGATTATGACCGGCCGTGCCTATGCAACGTCGGCGCAAATGGCGGGCGAATTGGGGGCATTTGCGGGCTTTGCCGCCAACCGCGATGCGATGTTGCGGGTCATCGCCAACCATCGCCGCGCGGCAATGGGCGAACCGGACGGTTATGATGCGCTGGCAATTTTGCCAGTGCCGCTCGACCATGCGGCCTGCCCCGACCCGCAATTGGTGCAACATGCGATTGCCGCGTGGGATGATGCGGCACGGCTGGGTGCGCAGCACGGGTTTCGCAATGCGCAGGTCAGCGTCATCGCGCCCACTGGCACCATCGGCCTTGTCATGGATTGCGACACGACCGGGATTGAACCGGACTTTGCGCTGGTCAAGTTTAAGAAGCTGGCGGGCGGCGGCTATTTCAAGATCATCAACCGCGCAGTGCCGACCGCGCTGACCACGCTGGGTTATGCGGCCGATGCAATTGCGGCGATCAGCCAATATGCGCTGGGCAGCGGCAACATGGCAAATGCGCCGCACATCAACCACCCAGCGCTGGCAGCGCGCGGCTTTGGCAAGGCACAGCTTGACGCGCTCGATACTGCGCTCACCAGTGCCTTCGACATTCGTTTTGCCTTTAACAAATATGCGCTGGGGCGCGAATTTTTGTGCGACACGCTGGGGTTGGACGGCACGCTGGTCGATGCGCCCGATTTTGACCTCCTCACCCAATTGGGCTTTTCACCGGCAGAGGTGGATGCGGCCAGCGCCCATATCTGTGGCACCATGACGCTGGAGGGGGCACCTGGCCTTCGCCCCGAACATCTGCCGATATTTGATTGCGCGTCGCCATGCGGGCGTAATGGCACGCGCTTTTTGTCGGCAAAGGCGCATATCCGCATGATGGCGGCGGCGCAGCCCTTTATCTCCGGCGCGATTTCCAAGACCATCAACATGCCGACGAACGCCAGCGTGGCCGATTGCACCGACGCTTATATGTTGTCGTGGAAATTGGGGGTAAAGGCCAATGCGCTTTACCGCGATGGTTCCAAACTCTCCCAACCGTTACACAGCCAGTTGTTCGACGATGCGGACGTGGAGGATGCAGCAATCGCCGCCGATGCGCCCACGCGCACCGCGATCATCGCCGAAAAAATCGTCGAACGGGTGGTGGAGCGCGTTGTCGAAACGCGCGCACGCGAAAAACTGCCGCAACGGCGCAAGGGCTATACGCAAAAGGCCAATGTCGGCGGGCATAAAGTCTATCTGCGCACCGGTGAATATGGCGACGGGCGGATCGGTGAAATCTTCATCGACATGCATAAGGAAGGGGCTGCATTTCGCAGCCTGATGAACAATTTTGCCATCGCTATCTCTTTGGGGCTGCAATATGGTGTGCCGCTCGACGAATATGTCGATGCCTTCACCTTTACCCGCTTTGAACCAGCCGGGCCGGTGCAGGGCAATGATGTCATTAAAAACGCCACCTCCATCCTCGATTACGTCTTCCGCGAACTGGCGGTATCCTATTTGGGGCGGCATGATCTGGCGCATGTCTCGCCCGATGATCTGGGGCACAGCACGCTGGGCAAGGGGGCAGAACAGGGGCGTCTGGCGACGGGGGATGGTGCGTCGCGCTTTGTTTCGCGCGGATTGGTGCGCGCCAAGGGCGAGTTGATCGTGCTGACCGGCGGGGCCGACGCGCACGCGCAATTTGCTGCCCATGGTTCGGCGGCGATAAAGCTGGACGATGGTGCGGCGGCGGTCGCGACCCTGCGCGCCGAAGCGGCGATGAAGGGCTAT
>CAUJJQ010000299.1 GCA_963205285.1 Pseudomonadota bacterium
CTGCGCGCCGACCCCGCGCGGCTCAGCGATGTAGCCGCCGCAGTTTCGATGTTCGGCGGCCCGCGCTGGATTTCCATCCACCTCACCAGCGGCAGTGGGGAGGAGATTTTGCCCGCCGTCGATGCGCTGCTGGGCGCACCCGCCGCCGGCAATCCGGTGATTGCGATTGTCGCGGGGCTGACCGCACGGTCGAAACTGACCCAATTGGCGGAAAAGAGCGCAGGCGCGATTGCAGTCATCTGTTACGCCCCTGAAGCGCGCGATGGCGCGCGGCTGGTCGAACAATTTGCCGAAAAATCGGGGCTGCGGCTCCCTAATGAACTGCGCGCGATGATGAGTGAGAGCGCAGGGCATGATGCCGCCATCATCGCGCAGGAGGTGGAGCGGCTCGCCCTCTACCTCGACGCCGATCCGCAAGCGCCAAAGCGCGCCGACATTGCCGACTGGCAGGCGATTGCCCCTGCACGTGGGGATGAGGATATGGGCGATGCCATCGACATCATCTTGGGCGGGCGGCTGAACATCTTGCCCGACACGTTGGCGCGGCTCGAAAATGGGGGGATGCTGGGTATCACCATGGTGCGGATGCTGGCGCTCCGCCTACAGACATTGGCGCGGCTGCGCGTCGCGGTGGATGCGGGGCAGAGCGCCGATGCCGTGGTGCGCGCGCCGTCGAGCGGCGTTTTTTTCAAGTCGCAGGGCGCGGTTTCGGCGCAATTGACGCGCTGGACCGGGGCGCGGCTGGCCCGCGCGCTCGTCGCGCTGCATGGCGTCGAACGGCAATTGAAGGACACCCGTCAACCGGGCGAATTATTGCTGCGCCATGCGCTGCTCGCGCTCACCCAATCAGCAGCGCAGGCGAGTGGACGGCGGGGCGGATGAGACAATGGCCGCGCTGACCGCCGGGGATGTGCTGCGCAGCCTGACGCGATATTTTCACCGTCAAGGCGCGATGGTGCTGCACGAAGTGCCGCTGCCCAATGGTCGCCGCGCCGACCTCATCGCGCTGAGCGCGAAGGGGGAGGTTGTGCTGGTGGAGGTTAAGGTGGCGCGCGGCGACCTTCACGCCGATCAGAAATGGGCCGAATATCTGCCCTGGTGCGACCAATTTTACTGGGCGCTGGCCGACGGGCTGGATGATGCCATCCTCGACAGTCCCGAACGATTGCCCGACCGCTGCGGCCGCCTGATTGCCGACCGTTATGACGTCGCGCTGATCCGTGAAGCCGCGCACATCCCCATGCCGCCCGCCCGGCGCAAGGCCGAACATCTGCGCCTGTCGCGCCTGGCCATGTGGCGCTGGATGCTGCTCTATGACCCCGATTTGGCAGGGCATGCGGGATCAGGCGATTTGGGGATATAGGGGGCATTGTCATTCCCGTGGAAACGGGAACCCAATGGCCCCTCCGCCACCGCTTCGCGGCGGTTCCCTTCCCCGGAACGGGGAGGAGTTAGTGCCCCCTAATTCGGTCCGGCAACCGCGCGCGGCGGGGCGGCAGGCCGTTCGTCGAGCGCGGCCAAAATCGCTGGCGTGCGCCGATCCTCCATCGCCAGATCGCGCGGGGTCTTGCCGGTGATATTATCGCTAAGGTCGGGGTTGGCACCCGCCGCAACCAGCGCGCGCACCATCGCGATATCGCGGCGCTGCACAGCGATATGGAGCGCGGTTTCCCCGCTCGACCCGCTGTCGTTGATGCGCGCGCCATGCGAAGAGAGATAGGGGACAGCCTCTGCCCAGCCCAATTGCACCACCCGGCGCAGCGGCGATTCGCCATCGCGGTTGGCGATATTGGCATCCGCCCCACGGCTGAGCAGCATGTTGAGCCATGGCAGGTCGCGCCGTTCGATAACGATCAGCAATGCGGTATCCCCCGACTGAACTTCGCGGGTGTTGATGACCGTCGAACTGTCGGCAAGCATTTGATTCGCTGCATTATAATCGCGCGCGCGTACCGCTTCCAGAAAACGGAATCCTGGCGAGCCGAACTGCGCCAGCGCCGGGGCCGACAGGGTGAGCACCGCTGCCATGACCAACATGGCGCCGCGCACGGCCTTTAGCATCGCTTGCATCAAAAATCCTTCCCAACGGGTGCCGAGCGGTCAGCTTGCCTTTGCGCCGCTTTGCGCGCAAAGCCATGCCCGCCATGCGATTGCCCCCCAATACCGCCCTTTTGATCGGCTGCGCAAGCGTGCTGCTTGCCGCCTGTCAGCCCGCCGCCCCCGCGCCGCCTGCCGAGCCGCCGCTTGCCGGTGCGCGCATCGGCGGCCCCTTCACCCTCACCGCGATGGATGGGACAAGGGTCAACGCGGCGAGCTTTCCGGGTCAATATCGACTGATTTATTTCGGCTACAGCTTTTGCCCCGATGTTTGCCCGGTTGATTTGCAATGGCTGATGGCCGGTTTGCGCCGCGCGGAGGCAGAGGATCCGGCCCGCGCCGCGCGCGTCCAGCCATTATTTGTCACGCTCGACCCGGCGCGCGACACGCCAGAGGTTCTGCGCCGATACACCGCCGCCTTTCACCCGCGCCTGATCGGCCTGCGCGGCAGCGAGGCTGAAACAGCCGACGCGGCGGGCAAATTTCTGGTGCAATATCGCAAAGTCGCGGGTTCCACCCCCGGCAGCTATTTGGTCTCGCACACGCAATTGGCCTATTTGATGGCACCCGACGGCAAGCCGCTGGCGCTCATCCCGCTCGATGACATTCGCACCCCCGACGTCAACGAAGGCGACCCGGCGCTAGTCGCGCGCGAAATATTACGCTGGGTGCATTGATGGGGGATCGACCCTTTTGGGAACGCAACCTCGCCACGCTCAACCGCGCGGAGTGGGAGGCTTTGTGCGATGGCTGTGGCAAATGCTGCCTCCATAAATTGGAGGTGGAGGAGGGGGATGAGCTGCGCATTTACCCGACCAATGTTGCCTGCCGCCTGCTCGACCGCGAAACGGGGCGCTGCGCCAATTACCGCCAGCGCCGCCGATTTGTCCCCGATTGCACGCAGTTGACCAAGAATAATGTCACAGACCTCGCCTGGTTGCCGCTGACCTGCGCCTATCGGTTGCGCGCGGCGGGCGAACCCCTCCCTGCATGGCATTATCTGATTTCGGGTGACAGGGACGCGGTGCACCGCGCGGGCGAATCGGTGCGCGGCTGGACGGTGAGTGAGGTTGCAGCCGGTGAGCTTGAAAACCATCTGGTGACCCGACCTGTCTGATACGATGTTACCCTTGGCCGACGGCAGCGCGATTGCGATTACCGCGCGCCACCACCCGCGCGCGCGCCGCTGGAAACTGCGCTATGATGGAGTGCGCGATCAGTTACGTCTGACCATGCCGCCGCGCGCCAGTGCCAAGGCGGGGCTGAAATGGGCGGGCGAGCAGGGGGTATGGATTGCCGCGCAGCGCGTCAAAAACCATGGTGTGCAGCCGGTCGAACATGGCAGCATCCTGCCCTTTGGCGATGGGACGTTGACCATCGACTGGCAGGCGAGCCGCCCACGCCGCGCCGAACAAACAGGGGACCGGCTGCGCATCGGCGGGCCGCGTGCGGGTTTGGCACGACGGGTCGAAAAATGGCTGCGCACGGCGGCAATCGAATGTCTGACCCGCGAAACCATGGAACTTGCGGCATCGACAGGGCTTGCCTGCCATGACGTCAGCATTGGCGATCCCAAAAGCCGCTGGGGCAGTTGCAGCGTGCGCGGCACCATCCGCTATAATTGGCGGCTAATCATGGCACCCGTCGCGGTGCGCCGCGCCATTGTCGCGCATGAAGTCGCGCATTTGCGCCATATGCACCATGGTGCGGATTTTCATGCGTTGGTCGCCGAATTGGCGGATGGGACGGATGCTGCGGCTTATCGCTGGTTAAAGGTGCATGGCCGCGACCTGCACCGCTGGCAATTTTCCTGAACGGCGGGGTGCAGGGGCGCAATCTACCTAAACGTGCGTTCTTTAGCCGCTCGGCGCACCCGCCCTTTTGGGTGGGGTGGTGCGTTGCGGCGGAGCAGCGCGCTGCGGCCCTTCATTCGCGCCGGTTACCTGATCAATCCATTCGCGACCCAAAGTCGGCGGCGGCGCGCGGTCATCGGGTTCATTGGGGGGGACATTTCCTTCACCCCCGCTGCCTTCGGTTCCTTCGACAGCTCCGCTGGGGTCCCCTTCGGTGCCCGGGTCGCCGAAATAGGCCGAATCATCATCCTCCAACTGCCATTGGGGCAATTCCGCCTCGGTATTAAAGGTTTCGATGGGCCGCCCCTCCACCGCCACACGCATGAACTGGGCAAAGGCTTGCGCCGGTGCCCTGCCGCCCTGCAACCCCGGAACGGGTCGCGAATCATCGCGCCCCATCCAGACGCCGGTGGTAATCCCGCTCGAAAAACCGAGGAACCAGCCATCCTTGTTGCTCGACGTCGTGCCGGTCTTGCCCGCCACCGGACGGCCAATCTGCGCCGCGCGGCCGGTGCCGATACTGACCGCGGTCTGGAGCAAATCGGTGATGCCGGCCGCCACCCACGGGTCAACCAGCTGGCTGGTCGGCGGGGCCTGACGGCGATACAGCTCGCGCCCGTCGGCGGTGGTGATGCGCGAAATGCCATAGGGCTGGACGCCATGGCCCTGCGCCGCCACCTCGGCAAAGGCGGTGGTCATGTCGATCACCCGCACCTCTGCGCTGCCCAGCACCATCGACGGGTGGGTGTTGAGCGGGGAGGTGATGCCAAAACGCCGCGCCATATTGGCGATGGTGGAAAAGCCGACCTGTTCGCCGATGCGCGCTGCAACCGTATTCACCGAATAGGCAAAGGCGGTGCGAATATCCATCGCGCCGGCAAAGCGCCCGCTGCTGTTGCGCGGGCTCCAGCCGTTGATGGTGATCGGTTCATCGACCACCCGATCATCAACCTTAAACCCGGATTCGAGCGCCGCCATATAAACGAACAGCTTCCATGCCGACCCCGGCTGACGCTGGGCCACCGTCGCGCGATTATAGTTGGAGGTGACATAATCGCGCCCGCCGACCATTGCGCGCACCGCCCCATCGCGGTCGAGCGCAACCAGCGCCCCTTGCGCCCCGGCGGGCGTATTGGCCTGTATCGCTGCGGTTGCCGCGCGCTGCATGTCGAGGTCGAGGCTGGTCCAAACGTCGAGTGGTTCATTGGGTTCATCAACCAGCCCGTCCAATTGCGGCAGCACCCAGTCGGTGAAATATCGCGCGCTGTTCTGATTGGGTTCAATCGCCATCTGCACCGACGCGGGCGATGCGCTGCGGCGCTGTGCAGGCGTGATGAACCCCGCATCCTCCATCACGTTCAGCACAACCCCCGCCCGGCCAATCGCGGCGGCGGCATCGGCGGTGGGCGAATATTGCGATGGTGCCTTGACCAGTCCGGCGATGACTGCTGCTTCGGAGAGGTTCAGCGTTTCCGCGCCATGGCCGAAAAAGCGCCGCGATGCAGCGTCAATGCCGTAACTGCCGCCGCCGAAATAAACTTTGTTGAGATATAGTTCGAGGATCTGATCCTTGGAAAATTTCCATTCGAGCGCCATCGCCAAAATTGCTTCACGCGCTTTGCGAGAGAGCGAATAGCTGTTGGACAGGAACAGGTTGCGCGCCAATTGCTGGGTGATGGTCGATGCACCCTGCATCCGCCGCCCGCTGCCGCGCCTTTCAACCGCGATGGCAACCGAACGGGCAAGCCCGACCGGATCAATACCGAAATGATAGGCAAAGCGCCGATCCTCCACCGCCACCATCGCATCGCGCATCACGCCGGGCGTTTGGGCAAGTGGCAACCAGCGGCCATAATTGGGGCCCATCGATACAATGACTGCGCCATTGACGTCATGAAAACGGATGGTCTGGGCCGATGATGTCCGGCGCAGCGATTCAAAATCGGGCAGATTGCTGACCGCGATGCCGACCGCCACGCATATGCCGACCATGGCCAGCAGGCTGAGCGCCAAGCCCCAGCGGAAAATGCGCGTCATTATGCGGCGAAATCGCCTCGCTTTGGGTTTGGCAGCAGGCTGGGGGCGACGGGCCATGGCCGCATGGTTAGGGGGCCATGATGGGGAGGGCAAGCCCCGTCGCAGCGCCGGACTACAAAGCGCTGAAAATCCGGCGCTAATCCGCCCCATTTACCGCTGCTTTACCATATTTGCGCTACATGGGGCGCCATGGCCATGTGGCATTTTTTGCCGCGCGTCCTTTACCGGCGCGCGCTTGCCCTGCTCCTGATCTGCGGGGTACCCCTGCTTTGCGGGTTGCTGACGGCCAGCCCTGTCGCTGCTCAATGTCTGTTATGTGCGCCTGCGCCGACCGACGGCGCGGCAATGCCCAGCACCAACCGCCCGTTGCGCGTCGAAGTCGTTACCAATTTGGATTTTGCGCGGCTGGTTGCCGGAACGGGTGGCGGGACGCTGACCATTGATGCCAATTCGAGCACGCGCGCGGTGGGCGATGTGCGCTCGCTGGGCGGTTTCGTCTTGTCGGGGCGGATATTGATAGAGGGCGAACCGGGGCGGATGGTGCGCATCACCATCCCCAGCGACGCGAGTATGAACGGCACCAATGGCCGCATCCTCATCAGCAATATCGCCAGCGATGTCGCACCCGTGCTGCCGCTCGGCCCAGATGGGCGGCTGGAGGTGCGCTTTGGCGCAGAATTGCGGCTGATCGGCACGATCAGCGGCAATTTCCATGGTCGCATCCCCGTCACCGTCGATTATGAGTGAGGGGTAGGGGCGCGGTTTCACGAGAGGGACGCAGAGATTCTACCCCCCCTCCCGCTTGCGGGAGGGGTTGGGGATGGGGGGTGGCCACTTGTTCCTCTGGATTCCCGTTTTCACGGGAATGACAAAGGGGGCGGCCCCTGCTTTCGCAGGGGTGCAGTGGTCAACGATAGAATATATGATTGCCCAACCGCGCGAGGCGCGGACGGTTCCAACCGGGCGAAACGCGCGCGGCGTGGAAAAACAGCGCGCCGGGAACCGGGCTGGCCCAGCTGTCATCCATTGCGACGCTGGCAACGGCAACGGCGGTGCGCCACTGGCTATTTTCCGGCGGAGTGGGGATAACCCCGCCATGCACAAAGGAAAATTGGCTGCGTTGGCGCAATACGCCGCAAATGCTGGGCGCAAAGCGGCCCGATTCGGCGCGGTTCATCACGACATTGGCAACCGCCAATTGTCCTTCGAGCGATTCGGCGCGCGATTCATAATAGATGGCGGTGGCGAGGCAGCGATGTTCCGCGCTATCGACGCTGGCATCGGCCATTTCGACGGTTTCGCGTAACGTGTCGCCACGCGGCGATGCCGCATCATCCTCTGCGTCCGGCCCAGAATCTGCGCCATCTGCAACATCTGCATCATTTTGGGGGATCGGCAGTGCGGTTGCGGGTGCCGGTTCAAAAACGACATCACCAGGCTGATTTGCATCTTGCAAGGCGCTGGAAACTTCCTGCGCGGCGCCGGGAACGGTCAGCACAATTGCCGTGGCGAAGGTAGCACAAATGGCCGCTACGCTGGCAGTACGAAAAATACGACTCATCGGGTCTTCAAAATATGCGCAAAGGTCATGAAACTGCCGCGCTATCGTTGAAACGATTTGCGGCGCATGGCCCCCGCGTCTGCGTGTCCACCCCCTGCCATCCCATGGCTAGATGCCGGCCGCTGGCCCATCAAAGATGGGCGAACGGCAGCATCGGGGCAACCTACGCCTCTAGCTGGCGCGGCCTTTGTTGCAGTGCAGCGCAAAAATCAAGCGTCGGACAATATTTCAGCGGCGAACCGCCCTGCATCCGCGATATCCAGTTCAATTATCCAGATATCGGGGTCAGCGCGCCGCCTTTTGGCGAGCATTTCGGCATGCGCCGCTTCATCTTGGTGGAGCGGCATTTCGCGCCAATACACCCGTCCCGCCATGTCGCGCGCCTGTTCGAGCAGCATTTGCCGCTGCCCCCTGTCGCTACATTCGACCAAAATTGCGCCCGCATCCGCATCGCCGCGTTGCAGGACATAGGCAAAGCCACCCGCCGCCTGCACCCGGCGCACCAAGGCCGAAACCAGCAAATGTGCCGGCATGCGCACGCTCATCCGCCCGGCACAACATCATGGGCGCGATAACCGGGCAGGGAGGATAGGGGAAAGCTCGACCGCATGAAGGTGCCGGTGCCGCGTGCCACCTCCTCCCCATGCGCATCGACCAGCCGCGCATCGGCGACGAACACCCGACGGCGGCCGCTGATCCAGCGACCATAAGCCCTGACCGGGCCCGCCTTCAACGGGCGGGTGAACAGCAGGTTGAATGCGGTGGTCAGCAAAAAACGGTCGTTGACCAGACTGTTGGTCGCATAAAATGCCGCATCGTCGAGCATTTTGAAATAGATTGTGCCATGCGCCGCACCTGCAGCATGGAAATGCGCGTCGGTCACATCAAAATCGATCCGCGATTCCCCCGCTGCCAAAATATGGAGCGTGGACGGGAAACTCTGGTTGATTGCCGCGTGGGCATAAAGCGATTCGAGCGCGCGGAAATGGACGTTTTCGCCCGCTTCACCTGCTGGTTCCGCCGCCGTTCCTGCCATCAGGCGGCGTCGCGCGTTTCTTCGCCGGTCAAAATCGCGTAAATCGCCTCGGTCGTGCGGGCACCGCGCAACCGCGCAACCGATGCTTCATCGCGAAAAAAGCGCGAAACCTGCGCCAGCGCCTTCAAATGGTCGGCCCCTGCATCCATCGGGGACAGGAGCACAAATATAAGGTCAACGGGCAGCGCATCAATCGCGTCAAATTCCACCGGCCGCGCCAGTTGCAGGAACATGCCCTTGACGCCATTGAGGCCGCTGAGCCGCGCATGCGGTGTCGCCATCCCCCGACCAAAGGCGGTCGAACCCAGCCGTTCGCGTTCGAGCAGCGCATCGGCCACTTCACCCGCGTCGAGGCCAAGCGCGCTCGCCGCCAATTGCCCCGCGGTGGTGAAAAAGGCGCGTTTGGAATCGAGCGTCACTTGCGCGCGCACCGTCGCAGGGTAAATCAGATTGGCAAGATTGGTCATTTTATATCGTAAAATCTGTATATTGGGGGGTATGTGGCGCGGCGGTAGCCGAAAATCGGCACGGGGCTTTGCTGCATAGTTTGGCGGCCCCTTAGTCCCCTCTGGCGCAAAATGCCAGCCCTTTAAGGGCAAGGAGGGGGAGCGGAGGGCCGCCACCCTATTGTCTGCACATTATCCGCGCGCCGGTTCGACCCAGCCGATCATGCCATCATTACGGCGATAGACCATATTATGGACGCCAGTGGCGAGGTTGACGAACAACAGTGCGTTGGTGTTGCGCAAATCGAGCATCATCACCGCGTCCGAAACGCTGGCGCTGGGCACATCGACCCGCGTTTCGGCGATAATCGCCGGGGCATCGCCCGATGCCTCCTCCGCCTCATTGGCTTCGAACAAAGTATAGCCCGCATCAAAGGGCAGATCATCGATGTTGGCAGGTTCAGCGGCGGCGCCGCGCGATTTCAAGCGGTTGGTGTATCGACGCAATTGTTTTTCGACCCGTTCTGCCGCTTGCTCAAAGGCGACATGCGCGTCCTGCGCCTGACCGCGCCCTTTTAAGAGCACCCCTTGCATGACATGCGCGACAATATCGCACGCCAATGATCCATGCGGCCCGCGTCCAAAGGTGACGTGGCTGGAAATCGCCCGGGCAAAATATTTATCGGCGATGGCGTGCAGCCGGTCGGTCACATGCGTTTGCAAAGCGGTGCCGGTAGCAATCTGGTGGCCAGAAACACGAATATCCATCGTCCATCTCCTTTGTTTTCGAAAGATAAGTCAACAAATCTACGCTAGGTCGCCATTGCCCCCTTTCTCCAAATTTACATCGTCGGCACCCATGGGG
>CAUJJQ010000300.1 GCA_963205285.1 Pseudomonadota bacterium
ATTGGGCGATAAATATGTCGCGGCAGATTTCACCCCGCCTTATGCGCCGTGGGATCAGCGCCTGTGCCTCGTCCCCGATAGCGATTTGTTCAACGCCATCCGCGCGGACAAGGCAGATGTGGTGACCGCCACCATCGACAAGATTGACGCCAGCGGCATCCAGCTCAACGACGGACGGCATCTGGACGCCGACATCATCGTCACCGCCACCGGCCTCTCACTCGCGGTTGCGGGCAAGATTGCGCTGTCGATGGACGGGGTGCCGATCACGCTGGCCGACCATTTTTATTACAAGGGGGCGATGTTCTCCAACATTCCGAACTTCTCTGCCGTATTTGGCTATTTGAACGCCAGTTGGACGCTGCGCGCCGACCTCATCTCCGAATATGTCTGCAAGCTTTTGAACCATATGGACAGGGTCGGGGCCAATGTCGCCACCCCCGCGCTCGCCGATGACCATGGGATGGCGGAGGATGATATTTTCGACTTCTCGTCCGGCTATATCCAGCGTGGCCGCCACCTGATGCCGCGCAACGCGCATCATCTGCCATGGCGGCTCAACCAGGATTATCGGCAGGACAAGGCGGATCTGGCGCGATTGCCGATTGCCGACGGCGTCATCGCCTTCACCCATGTCGGGGCGGGAGCTGCCAATGACAGCGCGCCGCCAGAAGCTATCGCCGCCGAGTAACTCAACCGAGCATGGGGTGGCCCGTCAGCGCACCAATCAGGTGCGCCGACAGCGCGCGCACCCGCGCGGGGCGCAGGCGCGACGGCGGGGTCAGCAGACGCAATGTCATGGGCGTGCTGTGCCATTCGGGCAATATCTGCACCAAAGTCCCACGCGCCAAATCATCACGCAGCAGGAACAAGGGCAGTTGGCCGATGGCAAGTCCCGCACGCAGCAGTGGCAACATCGCCTCCCCATTATTGGTGTGCAACGGGCCATTAGGCTGGACGATATGGGTGCCATGCGCCGGGTGGGCGAGGGTGATCGGCGTGTCGCGGCGCGCATGCCCATAGCCGAGCACGCGGTGCGCAGCGAGGTCGCGCACCAATTCACGCGGATGGGTCGGCGTGCCATGGCGTGCCAGATAATCGGGCGAGGCAACCATTTGTAATGTAACCGGCGCGATCATCTGACTGCGCAGGCTGGAATCGACATGCGCGGCGACGCGCAGCGCAATATCGATGCCGTCAGCCACCAGATCGGTGCGCGCATCAGATAGAATAAGGTCGATGTCGACCCCGCGATGCGTCGCCAGAAAATCGGCCAAGGGTTCGGCCAGACAGGTCATCCCCAATGACAAGGGCGCGGTCAGGCGGATGGGGCCGGACAAATCGCGCGCATCCTCCATCGCCAATTCCTGCGCTGCCACCCCAGCGGCCACCATCGCGCGCGCTTGTTCGACCAACGCCTCCCCCGCCAGAGTCAGGCTGATCTGGCGCGACGTGCGATGGAACAGCGCCATGCCGATCCGCGCCTCCAGCCGCGCCACACCTTTGGACACCGTGGCCGGCGACAGGCCGAGCGCGGCAGAAGCCGCACGAAAGCCACCCTGTTCGGCCACCGCCGCGAAATAGGCCCAGCCTTCAAAATCGGGAATTGCCATTGCAACTGTTTAATACTGGCAACGATAAAATTCCATACTGGTTATTTCAGAAACAATGGCTTTGCCACATAGTGCGCGGATGGGCACGGCATGGCGCCGCGCCGCCAAGGAAATATATGTGATTGACCATCGCCCCTTTGCATCGCTCGGCCATGCTGATCATGGCTGGCTAAAGGCAGCGCACCATTTCAGCTTCGCCACCTATCATGACCCGGCGCGCCTCCACTGGGGGGCACTGCGTGTGTGGAATGATGACAGCATCGCCGCGCACAGCGGCTTTGCCCCGCACCCGCACGCCGACATGGAAATCATCACCTTTGTCCATGCCGGGGCGATTTCGCATCGCGACTCGCTGGGTAATGACGGGCGCACCGGTGCTGGCGAAGTGCAGGTCATGCACGCCGGCACGGGCATCACCCATAGTGAGATGAACCGCGAGGGGGAGGAAACGCGCCTGTTCCAGATCTGGATTTTGCCCGATGCAAAGGGCGGCCCAGCAGGTTGGGAACAGCGCCAATTTTCCAACCTTGCGGCAGGTAGCGGCTTTGTCGCGCTGGCCAGCGGCATGGCAGGCGACAGCGCCGATGCGCTGCCGCTACGCGCCGACGCGCGGGTGATGGGGGCACAGGTCGCGGCGGGTGAGATTGTCGAACATCGGCTGGGCGCGGGACGCCACGCCTATCTGGTCGCCATCGATGGGCGCATCCGCATCGATGGGGTGGAGGCCGCGCCGCGCGACGGCATCGCCATCAAGGACCATCCGACCATCCGGATCGAAGCATTAGAAGATACACAAATCATCCTCGTCGAAACGCGTTAAGATATTATCTGGAAAGGATATTTTATATGACCAAGATATTGATCCTCTATTATTCGAGCTACGGTCATTTGGCCGAAATGGCCGAAGCTTTGGCAGACGGCGTGCGCGCGGGCGGCGGCGAACCGACCATCCGCCGCGTGCCCGAAACGGTTTCGCCCGAAGTGGTTGCCGCCGCGCATTTTCAGGTCAATGAAGCGCATGGCATCGCCAGTGTCGCCGAACTGACCGAATATGATGGCTTCATCGTTGGTTCCCCGACCCGCTTTGGCCGGATCGCCGGGCAAATGGCGGCCTTTTGGGATGGCGCGGGCAAGCTGTGGCTGTCGGGCGCGCTGCGCGGGCGGGTCGGTGCCGCTTTCACCAGCACCGGCACTCAACATGGTGGGCAGGAAACCACCCTGTTCAACATCATCACCAATTTGCTGCATTTTGGCATGACCATCGTCGGGCTTGATTATGGCTTTGCCGGTCAATCGGGGGTGGATGAAGTGCGCGGCGGCGCGCCCTATGGCGCAACCACCATCGCCCACGGCGATGGCAGCCGCCGTCCAAGTGCCGATGAACTGGCGGGCGCACGCTATCTGGGTGAACGGGTGGCGGGCACCGCCGCAAAATTAAGCAGCTAATCCCCTTTCCCATGCGCCCGCTTTGGCGATAAGGCGCGGCGATGGACATGATTGGTGATATCGCGCTTCTGTTTCGCGACAGTGAGGCTTTGGTGATCGACAAGCCGATGGGCTTGGCGGTGGACCCGCCGCGCGATGGCAGCGACAGCGTCACCGCGCGCGCTGCGGCTTGGGGGTTGGGATATTCCGAAATCCCCGCCCCCATCCACCGGCTCGACAGGGACACCTCCGGCTGCCTCATCCTCGCGCGGAGCATCAAGGCGCATCGCCGCCTGTCGCGCGCCTTTGCCGAAGGGCGGGTCGAAAAACTTTACTATGCCATCGTCGCTGGGCAAGCTGATGCGACAGAGGGGCGCATCGACATGCCGCTGGGCAAAAAGTCGAGCGCTGAGGCGGGTTGGCGCATCGTCCCCGACCGCCATGGCAAGGCGAGTGTCACCAACTGGCGCCTAGTCGAAAGCCGGGGTGGATACAGCCTCCTCGCGCTCACCCCCGAAACCGGGCGCACCCACCAGTTGCGCGTCCATCTGGCGAGCGGCCTTGGGCTGCCGATTGTTGGCGATAGCATATATGGCGGGGCGAACGGCAATGCACGCGGCATGATGCTCCATGCCGCATCGATCCGCCTGCCGCGCGCGACCAAGGATGATATTGCAGCGCGCGCGCCCATGCCGCCGCGCTTTGCCGCGCTTGGCTTTGGTGATCCCGATGGCTGATCATGGGCACTGGCCGATACCTGAATCTGCAATCAGCGAACGTTTTTTGACTGCGGGTGGCCCCGGCGGCCAACATGTCAACAAGGTGGCTACCGCCTGTCAACTGCGGGTCGATGTCCATGCCCTGATGCTGGGTGATACCGCGCTGGCGCGGCTGCGCACGCTGGCGGGGACGCGCCTTACCCAATCGGGCGAGCTTATCATCACCGCATCACGCTTTCGCAGTCAGGAAGCCAACCGGATCGATGCCCGGACGCGCGCCGCCGCGCTCATCGCCCGGGCGCATGAACGGCGCGCTAAACGCATCGCCACTCGCCCGGGCAAGGCGGCAAAGGCACGGCGGGTCGATTCCAAGAAGGCGCGCGGCGCGGTCAAATCAACGCGCGGGCGGGTTTCCACAGAGGGTTAGCAGCGCTACACCCGCACTTATGTTTGATCTTGCCTTTGCCCAGAATGACCCGGCGCAGAATTGGGTCGAAATT
>CAUJJQ010000301.1 GCA_963205285.1 Pseudomonadota bacterium
ACGAGTGTAAGCGGCGCAAAGCGCCATCTAGGCCTAGCAAGCATGTATAAATGTTTGAAAAACTTGGAGCGGGCGAAGGGATTCGAACCCTCGACCCCAACCTTGGCAAGGTTGTGCTCTACCCCTGAGCTACGCCCGCTCTGGCGCCAAATGGGGCGCTGGCCGTGCCGCACCCCTTGGGAAGAGCCGCGCATCTAAACGCGCCGTGGGCTTTGGGCAAGCGCAAAATTGCGATAATTTGTGCCCGCGCCCTTTTGCCGCACTTTGGGGCTTTGCAGCGCCCGTCCCAGCCCCCATATGGGGATTTTCGGGGGCAAAATGCGCGCCGGTCCGCCATGGGCGGCATATGCGCCATGCCCCCTTTGCGATGCAAGAGGGCGAATATTGTGGCTAGTCTGGGCTTGAGTGCAGAGGAAAAGGCGGCGGTTGAGGCTTTCCGGCAGGAGGTTGTCGAACCGTCGATGACCAGCCTCGTCATCCTCGATTTTTGGGCCGAATGGTGCGGCCCGTGCAAGCAGTTGATGCCGGTGCTCGAAAAAGTTGCCGCTGAATATGCGGGCAAGGGTGTTGTCCTGGCCAAGGTCAATGTCGATGAAAATGGCTTTATCGCCAGCCAGTTTCGGGTGCAGTCGGTGCCCACCGTCTATGCGATTTTTAAGGGGCAGCCGGTCGCCGACCTGACCAACGCGCGCACAGAGGCGCAGCTTAAGACGCTGCTCGACCAGATTTTGCGCCAATTGCCGATTGCGGGGGCAGAGGCGGCGGCAGAGCAAGAGGTTGAACCCCTGCTCGCCATGGGTGAAGAAATATTGGCCAGCGGCGATGGCGCGCGCGCGGTGACGATTTTTGCGCAGATTCTGGAAATTGCGCCGACCAGCGCGGCGGCGCACGCGGGCCTCATCCGCGCGCATATTGCGGCGGGGGATTTGGCAGCGGCGCATAGCGCTATGGACGCTGTTCCCGCCGACCTTGCCAAGGATGCAGCGATTGCGCAGGCGCGCAGCGCGCTCACCCTCGCTGAAAATGCGCCCCCGCCGTCCGAGTTGCTGGCCCTGCGCGCCGCGCTCCACGCCGATCCGGCGAACCATCAGGCACGTTTTGACCTTGCGGCGGCTGAGGCTGCGGCAGGGGAACGCGACGCAGCGGCGGACAATTTATTCCACATCATCGCCGCCGATCGCGACTGGAATGATGGCGCGGCGCGCGCCCGCCTCCTCTCCCTCCTCGAAGCGGTGGGGCTGGAGGATGGCTGGTCGCGCGCACAGCGTCGCCGCCTGTCCGACCTGTTGTTTGGTTGATGGCGGCGCGGCCGACCCCGTTGTTTCCGCTGGCCGGGGCGATTTTGCTGCCCGGCATGTCCCTGCCGCTCCATATTTTTGAACCACGCTATCGCGCGATGATCGGCCATGCGCTGGCGACCGACCGGCGCATCGGCATGGTGCAGCCGCGCGATGCAGAGGCAAAGGGTGCGCGCCCCGCGCTATATGATGTGGGTGGCATTGGCCGGATTGCCGATGTCGAAGCGATGGAGGACGGGCGCTATAATATATTGCTGGAGGGGGAGGGGCTGTTCCGCATCGCGCGCGAACTGGATGTCACGACCCCATTTCGGCAGGCTGAGGTCGAAATGATCGGCGCGGGAGATGAAACGCCGCTCGCCCCGGCCACGCGCGCCGCGCTGGAGAATGAGGCAAAACGCTTTGCCATCTGGCTGGGCTATCGTGTCGATTGGGACGGGGTGGCGCAATTGGATGACGCCAGTTTCGTGAACGCGATTGCGCAGGTTGCACCCTTTGACCTGGCCGTCAAACAGGCATTGCTGGAAGCGCCCAGCATGGCCGCGCGCGCCGAACTGGAAATGCAGATGATGCGTTTTATGACCAGCCGTCGCGATGGTGGCGACCGGGTGACGTTGCAATAGGGGCTGCGCGCGAACGCCAAACCAGCGCGCCCAAACGTCATTGCGAGGAACATGGTGACGAAGCAATCCAGAAGTTTGGTCACGCCCTAGATTGCTTCCCCCGGCTTCGCCGGGGTCGCAATGACAAATTGGGCGCTAAACCAGCGCGCCCGCCAATAATTTGGGCAAATCACCCCCTTCGCCGCGCGCTTCATCCATGAAAAAGCCTTTGAGCGGGTGCAGTTTCTGCACCCCCGCCATCCCCGCGCGACGCAACAGCGATGCCCCCTTGCCCGGCACACCGAACAGGCGGGTTAGAATGTCGGTGGCGGCGGCGACCGACAAATTGTCGAGCCCGCGCCAGCGGCTATAGCGTTCGAGCAATTGGGCATCGCCCAAATCCATACCCAGCCGCGCCCCATCGACCAAAATTTCGACCAGCGCCGCCACATCGCGCAGGCCAAGGTTGAACCCTTGCCCGGCAATCGGGTGGATGGCGTGCGCGCTGTCGCCGACCAATGCCATACGATCAGCAGTTATCTGGGTCGCGCGCTGAAAGGACAGGGGGAAGAGCGCGCGCGGCGCGATTTCCTCCACCTCGCCCAAAATCCCGCCCATCAGCCGCAGCAGTTCGGCGCGGTATCCGCGCGGGCCAAGCCGCATATATGCAGGGGCATCGGCTTCCTGCACCGACCAGACAAAGGCGCTGCGGTGGCGGCCATCGGGCAAGTCATTCAGCGGCAAAATGGCAAAGGGGCCGGATGGATAGAAAATCTCATAAGCGACATTTTCATGGGGCTCGGCATGGGCAAAGGCGCCGATCATCGCGCCATGATGGTATGACCAGCGGGCGAGCGGAATGCCCGCTGCATCGCGCGTGGCGCTGCCCCGCCCCTCACACACCGCGATCAAGGGTGCACTCAGCCGACTGCCATCGGCAAGCGTCAGCGTGACGCGGTTCGGGGCGCGTTCGATATTTTGGGTGCGGGCCGGTGCGCGCAGGTCAATCGCATCGCAGGCCGCCACCCCGTCCGCCAAAGCGCGGCGCAGCTGGCGGTTTTCAAACATCACGCCCAGTGGTTCATCGCCCGGCGGCGCAAAATCAATCTCACCCGGTTGCAGCCCGTCGGAAACCCAGATGCGTTCAATCGGGCACCCGTGCGCGCGCAAAGCATCGCCCAGCCCGATGGCTTGCAGCATTTTCCACGGCGCGCTGGCAATTGCGCTCGCCCGACCGTCAAAATGCGGGGCAAGGCTGGCAATGGGGTCGGCGGGATCGACCATGATGCTGCTCAGGCCATGGCGCGCCAGCGCCAGCGCCAATACTTGCCCGACCAGCCCGCCGCCCGAAATCAGCACATCGGCGGACGCATCGCGCGGCTGGCCGGTGGATTGTGTGGATGAAGGTGTAGCGCGGGTGGACATACGCGTTGTTCTAAAGTGATTTCGAGTGAAATGGAACATTTCACGGCTCGGAAATCACGGAAAACAGTGGCGTGTGATTTCGAGTGAAATGGAACATTTCACGGCTCGACACGAACGGATGGTGGAGGAGGCTTAATCCCGTTCGTATCGAGCGTGTCGAGATACGAGCGGACAACCCTACCCCCTTGCCCCTCCCGTATGCGGGAGGGGGAAGCAGAAACTCTGCGGCCTCTGTTTCCTTTGCGCCTCTGCGCGAAACAGGGTTCAGACGTGACGCAGGGAGATGGATCCCCGTTTGCACGGGGATGACGAATTGCGCGCGCGTGATTCCCCTTAATCCGCCACCCAATTGCCATGGAAACCGGGGGGGATGCGGTGGGGCAGGTGGATGGTCGCCACCGGATCTGCGGTGAAATCGCGCGCGGAAATTATCGCCAGTTCGCTGGCATCGCGCGCCGCGTCGATCACCAGCCCGACATACCAGCCGTCCAGGTCATCCGCGCTGTCACCCGACGACACAAAGACAAATTCGCCCGGGTGGCGGTGCGGGCCAAAGTCATGCACCAAAGTCTCCCCTGTGTGGAGGTCGTGGCGCAGCAGCTTTGTTTCGGTAAGGTCGAGGTTGACTGCCGCATCCGCCATCGCCGCGACGGTGATGACATAGCGATAGGGCTGGCCGGTCAGACGTTCATCATAGCGCGGAAATTCCTGTGGCCGCGCATCGATGGTGCACCGCGCCACATTTTGCGCCGCCATATCGATCGTCCAGCGTTCAAACTGGCTCTTTTCACTATCGGGGCCAAAATTGCTGCGCGCGAACATTTTATCGTGCGTCACCACATCGACGATGATGTGCCCATTTTCATCGACAAAGGCGTTGGCGGGGTGGAACACATAACAGGGGTCGACATCGCACCAGATAATCTCTGCCCCCGGCGCATCGCGGCGCAGCACGCCCACGCGCGCCTTATGCTGAGCGTTCCACGCATAGGGAAAGGGATATCCAGCGACCAATTTCGCCATCGAAAAGGTGACGGGCAGGTCAAAAACCAGCACATGGTCGCGGGTGATGGCGCAATCATGGATGGACGGGCCATGCTGCACCGCGATGGCTTCTTCGCGGATCACGCGGGCATTTTCGTCCACCACGACGTGCCAGACGCGGTCCATAACATCGCCCTTGTAACATATGGCGTGGTAGGTGCGGGTGGTGGGGCAGAAATGCGGGTGCGCGCTGAATGCGTGGTGGAGCGTGCCGTCAAAATCACTGTGCGCGATGCTTTCCAGCTCTCGCGTCAGTTCGACCGGCATCCCGCCTGCCTCCACAATCGCGAAATTGCGCGCGCCAATGCCGATGACATTGGTGTTGGGCGCATCATTCCTATCGGCGCGGTGCCCGGGGGGGAGGGGGATGGACAGATGCGCGCACGCCTCGCGCCCCTTGACCCAGCGCGCATGATACCACGCCGCCTTGCCGTCCGAAATGGCAATGCCATGCACCATCCCCGCGCCGACAAACCAATGGTAAGATGCAGGGTCGGGTGGCAGCGCCGGGTTGGGGCCGTTGCGCAGATAGCGCCCGCTCAGCGCGGGCGGGATGGTGCCGGTGACGCGCAGCGCATCGAGCGTGATTTCTGTGCTGAGCGGTTTGTGGATGCCGGTCAGATAAGGGTGGTCGCCATCGGGCGCCTTCAGCCGTTTGCGGTTGATGGTGGCAAGGCCGTTCAGCCCCTTGCCGACGAGATGGCGGATGCCATCCTCCATTTTGCTGGCCATTTGTCATCTCCTCATCGCGCTTGGCCAGCGTGCAGGGAGGGGAGCGCACGGGGCTGGCCAAAGCGGCTTTTTATGTTTACACCATTAACATGGGCCAAAATGCTAACAGTGTCAACATCGAAGAAATGTCGGAAAACCGCGCCTCCTATCACCATGGGGATTTGCGCGCAGCGTTGATTGCGGCGGGGCTGGCGGCGCTCGATTCGCGGCAAAGCGCGGATATGCTCTCGCTACGGGCATTGGCGCGCGAAACCGGCGTCAGCGCGACCGCGGTCTATCGCCATTTTCCGGACAAGGCGGCGCTGCTCACCGCCCTGTCGCTGGCGGGTTTGGATGCGATGGCCGTAGCGCAGGATGCCGCCGCTGCGGCGGCCGGGGCCGGCGGCGCGCGGGTGCGTTTTTGTGCGAGTGGGGCTGCCTATGTGCGTTTTGCGTTGGCGCATCGCGCGCTGTTCCGCCTGATGTGGCGGCAGGATGTGGCGTGCGACCCGCTCGCGCAGCCGATAGAGGCCAACCACCCGGCCATGGCCGCGTTACGGGGCGGGATTGACGCGCTGTTGCCCGATGCGGCGACGCCTGCCGAACGGCGCGCCGCCGCGCTCGCCGCATGGGCGTTGGTGCATGGCCTTTCGATGCTCGCGCTCGACGGGCAGATTGCGCTCGCCGACAGCGAAATCGACGCGGTGGTTGCCGGCCATTTCGACCGGCAAATGCGCGGCTAAAAGTTAAGCCGGGCGACCGTCACCAACGTCCAGATGCTCAGGATGGCGAGGCTGAGCCACGTGCCGATCACCCCGATCTGGCGCGGTACCGGCGGCTTGTCCTTGACCGGCAGATAAAGACCCCAAGCGTGCATCAGCCGCGCAAAGAGGAAAAATGCCGCGACCGCCGTCAGCGCCAAATGGTGCACCTTTGCCCCCTCCAGCAAACCGATGAGGAGGAGGGCGATGGGCGCATGTTCGGCCAAATTGCCATGCGCGCGCATCGCCTGAATCAGGCGGACATCGCCATCCCCTTCGCCAAATGCGGTTTGCGTGCGCAGCCGCTGACGGACCGTATCTATCGCTAAAATAAGCAAAAACAGGCCGCAAATGGCCGTGGCTATAGCGGTTATAGGATAGGACATATTAAAGCGACTCCCCGATGCTCCCCGATGGGGAAAGCTGACGCAAGCAGCGCCGATTGGCAATGGGGTTTACGGCCTAGGCAGCGGGATTGCCGCAGGCGGAGCAGCCGGGGTCTTTGGGCAGGCGCATCGCGCGCATCGATGGTTCCAGCCCGTCGATGATGTGGATTTTGCCCTTGGCATCGCCGCCAAAACCGACGATCGCGCGCAAAGCCTCACTCGCCGCCAAACCGCCGACCATCGCTACCAATGCGCCCAAAACCCCCTGTTCAGCGCAAGAGTCGCATTCGTCGGGGTCGTGCGCATCGCCAACGAAGCAGCGGTAACAGGGCGCATCGCTCAGCCAGCCATAAAAGCTGCCGACCTGTCCCTGAAATTGCGCAATTGCTGCCGAAATAAGCGGCAGTTGCGCGCGGGTCGCAGCATCGGAAACCATCAGACGGGTGGCAAAATTATCGCTGCCGTCGATCACCAGATCCACGCCGTCCAGCAGGCGCGGCAGATTGTCGGCATCGGCACGCGCTTCCAGCGCCTCGACCGCTACATGCGGGTTGAGCGCAGCTACCCGTTCGGCGGCAACCACCACCTTGGCGCGGCCAATATCATTGCTGGTGAACAGGCTTTGCCGCTGAAGATTAGAGAGGCTGATACTGTCGGCATCGACAATGCGCAGCATGCCAACGCCAGCGGCGGCGAGCGCCGGGATGACGATCGAGCCGATGCCGCCCGCCCCGATGAGGAGGATGCGCGCAGCGGCGATCCGCAACTGACCCGCTGCCCCAACTTCCCGCAGCACGACATGGCGCGCATAACGTTCAAGTTCGGCATCGCTCAGCATATTATCGGCCGGTGGAACCGAAACCGCCCGCCCCGCGTTCGGTCGCCGACAGGCTGGCAACCTCCACCAAATGCGCTCGCGTGACGCGCTGCGGCACCAATTGCGCGATGCGTTCGCCGCGCTTTACCGCGAAATCTTCCTGCCCCAGATTGGCGAGGATGATTTTCACTTCCCCCCGGTAATCGCTGTCGATGGTGCCGGGACTGTTGAGGCAGCTGATCCCGTGGTGGAGCGCGAGGCCCGATCGCGGGCGCACCTGCACTTCCCACCCGTCGGGGATGGCGATGGCAAAGCCGGTGGCGACGGCGGCACGCGCGCCCGCCCGCAAGGTGAGCGATTCGGCAGCCACCACATCCATCCCCGCCGCGCCCGCACTGGCATAGCTGGGCAGCGGCAATCCGCCGCCATTGGGCAGTCGCTGTAGTTCGATGGTGATGCTCGGCTGTTCGGTCATTATTTGGTTCCCGGCAAAATATCGGCAATTTTGGCAATAATTGCCCGCGCCACCGCACCCTTGGACAGGCGATCCCAACTGTCCACACCGTCGGCGGTGATGATGTGGACGCGGTTCATCTCCCCCCCCATCGGGTCGGCAGCAACGTCATTGGCGATGATCCAGTCGCACCCCTTGCGCGCCAGCTTCGCCTGAGCATGGGCGATGACATTGTCGGTTTCGGCGGCAAAGCCGATCAGCAATGTCGGGCGCCGGGGGGAGTTCGCCAGCCCCGCCAATATGTCGGGATTTTGGGTGAGGGGGAGGGGCGGTATCGTCCCCGACCCGTCCTTTTTTATCTTGGTCGGCGCTATTTCGGCGGCGCGCCAATCCGCCACGGCGGCGACCATGATCGCGACATCGGCGGGCAACGCATTTTCCACAGCCGCTGCCATCTCACGCGCGCTGGTCACATCGACCCGCGTGACGCCCGGCGGGGTGGGGATGTTCACTGGCCCGGCGATCAAAGTCACGCTGGCGCCCGCCTCTGCTGCCGCCCCGGCAATCGCAAAACCTTGTTTGCCGCTCGATTTATTGGCGATGTAGCGCACCGGGTCGATTGCTTCATGCGTCGGCCCGGCGGTGATGAGGATGTGACGACCGTGGAGCGCATCAGCATTATCGGCCGCAAAATCGGGCTGCCCCTCCATCGCG
>CAUJJQ010000302.1 GCA_963205285.1 Pseudomonadota bacterium
CGGGCTTGCTGCGCGCCGCGAAACGAGCAAGTTTATGAACGGGCTGAAACGGCGGCTCGGCCACAATGATATCACCGCCGAACTGACCCGTAAACGCGGCACGCCCCCGCATGACGCGCTGGTGCAGAAAATAGCCAAAGCGCGAAAGAAAGAACGCGCCGATCTGGAAAGCCGCAAGGCGGCGATGCTCACCCTCCACCGCAGCTATTTTAATGAAACCAGTTGGCCGCGCTACAACCATGAAAATTTCCTGATGCGTTTTGCATTCATCGGAAAGCGGCGAATGAAGGAATTGGAAAATAAGTTGCAATTGCCCGCTGACCGGCGCGATTTCATCCACGCCATCGAACCCTTTTTCACGTTGTCGATGGATATGGCGCTGATCATCCATTGCTGGCTGACGGAGCTAGAGGGGGCGGGCGTTCCGATACGGGATGGAAAAAAATTCAGACGTGAATACATACGCAACGGTGAAACCGACCAAGGCCTTGCCGCGCGTTACAACTGCATATGCGCCATTCGCAATGCGGTTGCTCATGGTGGGTGGATCTGGGCGGTCGAACCAAAGGATCGCAGCGGTCAGCCACTCAGCTTTGCCGAATTGGTTGCAACCTTGCTGGCGGCGCTGCACCACCCCAAGGTTGCGCGCGATGGCGCGCGATGGCGCAATGACCTGTTGACCCGGATGGAGGGGGCGTTGCGCCCCTGTGGCTGGCACCATATCTATGCAAAGGCGCAGCCGGGCGATGACCCGAATCAGATGCGCGCGCACCATGTAATCAAACGCTGGACCGCCGAAACCCGCGCGCGATATGCCGACCGCGACAAATGGCATGTTGAAAAACGCCCCCTTCTGCGCCGCGTGGCGGCAGCGTGGATGCGCGACCTTCGCACGCTAGCCAACCCAGTGACGGCTTCCGGCACGACAATCGAAAAATATTGACAAATGTTCTATTTTCGTTCATGGGTGGCTTGCGGCATTTTCAATAAGTCCGCAGGCTTTTCCGGTGTCATTTTCGAATGATACGGAAGAGCCGTTGTGGTCACCCCCATTTTGCGGGGTGGCTGCAACGACAATCGGCCCTGCGTGGCGCGGGGATTGGTTGTGGTCACCCCCATTTTGCGGGGTGGCTGCAACTAAAGAAGCGAATACTTCTGGCTAACGCTGGTTGTGGTCACCCCCATTTTGCGGGGTGGCTGCAACCAGTAAAGGCGTCCCCAATCCCACAAGATTGTTGTGGTCACCCCCATTTTGCGGAGTAATCGCTTCTGCAAACGATTATGGGTTTCAGCGAAAAATATTTCCCGTCCCAAATCGGGGCAGCGGCATAAACTCCCCCTTTACCTAGCCCGGCGTAAAGGGGGGGCATAGCGCACATGGTATTTCCCATGTGCGGCAACGCTTTAACGCCGGGAACGTCGATGATGGTGCACCCCCTTCGCATCACCGAAGCCAATGATTTACTGCGCACGATTGATGCGCTGGTCACCAATGAGGGGACGATTTCGCACCCCTATGTCGCGTCGCGCAAATTGGTCGAAGGACGCGCGGCAACGCGCAATCTGGCCGATGCAGTGCATTTTTTTAGCCTGCTGCATGGCCGTCACCCGGGATTGATGGATTTCGCCGCTGCGCGCGTTGCGCAGGGTGATGATCGCAATTGGGCTGAACAGGCGGTCGATGCCTTTGGCCGTGAACGTGCCTATCTCGCGGCGCTGGCGGTGGGTGCCGGGCCGATGCCCAGCACAGCGGGCCAGCATCAATGCGAAACAACAGTGATTGCACAGGGGCACGCGATCGACATGCTCGGCCAATCGGAACGCAGCGGCTGTGCGCTCGGCGCGGCGATTGCATTGGCGCTCGACTGGCGCGCCATCCGCGCGGTGCTCGATGCCGCCGCGCAGCGGCTTGATGTAAAGGCTATGGCGGCGCATCTGCCCGATTTGCAACAAACCATGGCCTTGATTGCGCAGAAAAGCGGGAATCCCGCAGTCGAACGCGCGCTGTTATTTGGCGCGCAGCAAATGCTGTCCCAGCATCGCGGTCTGTGGGATATGCTGGCCATGCGTGAAACCGTGCGCGAAGAAACCTATTAACATTCGCCCTCGCCTGCTATGCGCCTTACGTTGACGTTTACGTAAGGTGGCACGCATGCGATTCGAGGGTACCAGCAATTATGTCGCAACCGATGATCTGAAGGTCGCGGTCAACGCGGCGGTGACCTTGCGCCGCCCATTGCTGGTAAAGGGCGAACCGGGCACCGGCAAAACCGTGTTGGCAGAGGAAATCGCCGCCGCCATCGGTGCGCCGCTCATCACCTGGCACATTAAGTCTTCGACCAAGGCGCAACAAGGCCTGTATGAATATGATGCGGTGGCGCGGCTGCGCGACGGGCAATTGGGCGACGAACGCGTCCACGACATCGGCAATTACATCAAACGCGGCAAGCTGTGGGACGCCTTTACGTCCGAACAGCTACCCGTCCTGCTGATCGACGAAATTGACAAGGCGGACATCGAATTTCCCAATGATCTGCTGCACGAACTCGACCGGATGGCGTTTGACGTTTATGAAACGGGTGAACGCATCGCAGCCCAGGAACGGCCGATTGTCGTCATCACATCAAACAATGAAAAGGATTTGCCCGACGCATTCCTGCGCCGCTGCTTTTTCCATTATATCAAATTCCCCGACCGCGACACGATGCAGGCGATCATCGATGTCCATTTCCCCGGCATCCAGAAGATTTTGGTGTCGCGCGCGATGGACATTTTTTATGAGGTGCGCGACGTCCCCGGCCTCAAGAAAAAGCCATCAACCAGCGAACTTATCGACTGGCTGAAACTGCTCTTGAACGAAGATATGCCGCTCGACGTGTTGCAAAATCGCGATCCGTCAAAGGCGATCCCGCCGCTGCACGGCGCGCT
>CAUJJQ010000303.1 GCA_963205285.1 Pseudomonadota bacterium
TCCCTTCCCTTTGGCGGGGTTGGTCTTTCTGGCAATCACCGGCCCAGCGCTTATTATGCCGCCGATTATTGCGCCTATCCAGTGGCCAGCAGCGAAGTGGATGCACCGCGCGCCACCATCGGCATCGGGCTTGCGCCGGAAAAATTGCTCAGGCCTTCCTGACAGTTTCGGAGCATAGCCGCCCCAAGCGCAGCTTTTGCCCCCCCTAAAGATGCTGCTTTGCACAAAAAGCCGACCCGCCCCATTTTCCCAATATGGTCGGCACCCCTCTCCCCTCCCTTACCCCTGTCACGCCAGCAAAGGTGTGGCTGGTGGGTGCCGGCCCTGGGGCAGTGGATTTGCTGACGTTGCGCGCCGCGCGGCTGCTGCAAAACGCCGACGTCATCGTCCATGACGGACTGGTAGAACCAGACGTTCTGGCGATGGCGCGCCCCGGTGCCCGGTTGATCAGCGTTGCCAAGCAGCGCAGTCGCCACAGCGTGCCGCAAGCGGGCATCAACGCAATATTAATCGCCGAAGCGCGCGCGGGATTTAATGTCGTCCGGTTAAAGGGCGGCGACCCGTTCATCTTTGGCCGTGGCGGGGAAGAGGTGGAGGCACTGATCCTCGCCGGTGTGGAGGCAGAGGTGGTGCCCGGCATCAGCGCCGCTATCGGCTGCGCGGCAGAGGCGCGATTGCCGCTGACCCACCGCGATGCAGCCAGCGTCGTCAGCTTTGTCGCCGGACAGTGCAAGGGGCTGAGCGACCAAAATTGGGTTGGGTTGGCCGGGCCGGACCGCACGCTGGTCATCTATATGGGGCTGGCCAATGCCGCCGACATATCGGCCAAATTGCTGGATGATGGCATTGCCCCCGACACGCCGGTTGCGCTGGTCGCCGGCGGCACGCGCCCCAATGCGCGCGTGGTAATCGGCAATGTCGCGCAATTGGGGGATTTGGCGCAGCGCGAAAATATCATCAGCCCCGCGATCATCATCATCGGTGCGGCGGTCGCCCACGCTTTTGTGCCAGCCCAGCTAATCGCCATCGCCGCGCAGGCAGAGGAAGTCCTATGATATTGATAAGCGGCAATGATTTGGCAAGCGGCGCGGTCACATGGTGGACGGGCAGCGGCTGGTCGCACCATTTTGGCGACGCGGCGGATGCAGGCGATGGCGCAGCGGCGATCATCGCGACGGAGGAGGCCGCGTGCCGGGTCAATGGCGCAGCGGCGGTAGAAGCCGACGCAAGCGGCATGCCATCGCACATAAAAGATCGCATCCGCGCCGCCGGGCCGAGCGTGCGCATCGACCTCGGCATCAATCCCGCCGTCCCTGCCGTGTTGGCGGAGTAATTTATGTATCGTTACGACCAATATGATCAGGCGATGGTCGATGCGCGGGTGGCGGAGTTCCGCGACCAAGTGGCGCGGCGACTTGCGGGCAAGATGAACGATGATCAGTTCAAGCCGCTGCGCCTGAAAAACGGGCTATATCTGCAACTTCACGCCTATATGCTGCGCATCGCCATCCCCTATGGCACGCTCAATAGCACGCAGATGCGCACGCTGGCGCACATCGCGCGGCGTTATGACAAAGGCTATGGCCATTTCACCACCCGTCAGAATATCCAGTTCAACTGGATAAAATTGGCTGAGGCACCCGATATTTTGGCCGACCTGGCGGGCGTTGAAATGCACGCCATCCAGACCAGCGGCGAAAGCATCCGCAATATTTCCGCCGATCCCTATGCAGGCGCAGCGGCGGATGAGATTTGCGACCCACGGCCCTGGGCAGAATTGCTACGCCAAGCGACAAGTTTTCACCCCGAATTCAGTTATTTACCCCGCAAGTTCAAAATTGCGGTCATCGCGGCGGATGCCGACCGGGCGGCGCTGCGCTGGCATGATTGCGCGCTGCGCATCGTCACCAATGGCGCAGGCGAACCTGGGTTTGAAATATATGCAGGGGGCGGCATGGGCCGCACGCCGATGATTGCGTATAAAATTCGCGACTTCCTGCCGGCGGGGCAGATATTTTCCTATTTGCAGGCGATTTTGCGCGTCTGGAACCTTCATGCGCGGCGCGACAATATCCACAAGCAGCGGATGAAAATCCTCGTCCACACGCTGGGCGAAGAAGCGTTCCGGGCGGAGGTGGAGGCGGCCTTCACCCACATCCAGACGCTGGGCAGCGATTTTCCGGCGGCCGAATATGACCGGATTGTCGCGCATTTCACCCCGCCCCCCTTTGTCGAGGGGCTGGACGATGCAATCGACCGCAGCGACACCGATTTTGCCCGCTGGGTCGAACGGCAGGTGGTGGCGCATAAAATGCCGGGCTATGCCATCGTCAACATCAGCTTAAAGCCAATCGGCGGCATCCCCGGCGACGTCAGCGCCGAACAAATGGACGCCATCGCCGATATCGCCGAACGCTATTCCTTCGACGAGCTGCGTGTGACCCATGAGCAGAACCTGGTTCTGCCCCATGTCGCCCTCGCCGATATCCGCGCCGTTTATGACGCGCTGGCCGAGGCCGGGGTTGCCGATGCCAATGCCGGCGAGATCACCGACATGATCTGCTGCCCGGGCCTCGATTTCTGCGCGCTGGCCAATGCCCGCTCCATCCCGCTCGCCCAGGCGATTTCGCAGACCTTCGCCTCGCCGCAGCGGCAGAAGGATATCGGCGACCTTAAGATCAAGATTTCGGGCTGCATCAATGCATGCGGGCATCACCACGTCGCCCATATCGGCATTCTGGGTGTCGAGAAGAAGGGCACC